>DYPF01000003.1:10236-32654 GCA_020720105.1 Chloroherpeton thalassium | reverse complement strand
ACATTTTGCCAGAAACAAATTTTCCGTTTCCTTTTTTGGCTTTTGCTAATAAAGTTTGTAAAGTTTGTAAAGTTGTAATGTTTTAATGTTTTTAATGTGAAATTATTCTTTCTTTACTTCGCAGCGAGTAGACATTTTGCCAGAAACAAATTTTCCGTTTCCTTTTTTGGCTTTTGCTAATAAAGTAAAAGTTGTGGATTCATTCATTATAACTTCCATTTCACCTTGAGCAGGTAAATCTTTGGCGATACCAACTATTTCAACTGAAACTGGTTCTGTACAAGCCACATTCCATCTTAAAGTAGTTTTACCGCCTTTTTCCACAACTTGAGGAGTAGCAGTAAATTCTTTCATTTGTATACTTAATGTTGAACAACTTGCAGTAAAAGCAAGAATTGCAATTAAAATCAATAATTTTTTCATAAAAATCTCCATTTATTTTTATCTTGGATTTCTTGGCAAAGGTGGTAAAATATTATTGCTTGGATTAGTTGGCTCCATCGGGTTCGATTCAATCGGAGTTGGTGAATATGGCTGATTTGTTACTGGGTCGATATCCACTTTACTAAATAAATAATCATAACCAAAAGATTTCTTTTTATAAGGCAAGAAAATATCAGAATAAATTTTACCCATCAACTTTCCCCAAATAGGTGCAGCCGCCCGCCCACCATAACCATAAGAGCCCATATAATCAAAATTTATCTTTTTGTTATCAAATCCAACCCAAATGGCGCAAGTTAATTCAGGAGTATAGCCAATAAACCAAGCATCAGCAGCATCATTAGTTGTACCAGTTTTACCACCTGCTTCCACTCCACTAAAGAATTGTTTTATTATCGAGGCTGTTCCATTTTCTATTGTTCCCCTCATCATATACACCATTTGCTCTGCAATAGAATCACTTAGTGCGCCCGAAATTACCTGTGCTTTCCGCGATGCTTTAACAAGTTCATTGCCGTGATGGTCAACGACATCTCGTAAATACCGAGTTCGGACAGAATTTCCACGATTTGCAAAGCCAGTGAATGCCATTGCCATTTCGATTGGTGAAACATCGCCCGCAGCTCCTAAAGATATTGCGGGATATGCAGCAAGTGGAGAGTTAATTCCCATTCTTTTTGCTAATTTTATAACTTCTTCAGGAGTGGTTACTTCAGTTACAAGCCGAGCAGCAACAGTATTAATTGAATAACTTAATGCTGAATAAAGGGTACGGGTTTCACCGGGACCACAAGAACCCGAGCCAGAAGGTGACCAAACCTCGCCTGTTGATAAACTATACGAAAATGGTCCGCATTCTATCTGAGAATATGGAGTAAGTCCGTGCATCAAACTTGCAGCATACACGAAAGGTTTAAACGAAGAACCGGGTTGTCGTTTGATTTGAGTTGTATGATTCAAAGAAAATTTCGCATTAGGGTTTTCTCTCATAAATTTTGGAGAGGCGCCCACCATACCCAAAATATCACCAGTAGAATTATTAATAATAACCAATCCAATTTGAATTGTAGTTACTGCATTTTTTACAGAATCGATGAACTTTGTATTATTTGATAATTTATTATAAACATTGTTTTTTTCGCTTGACTTAGCAGAGCGATAAGTTGGATGCGTTTTGATTGCTTTATCAATCAAATTTTTAAGCAATGTACGATTTCTATTCCAAGACCAATTTTTATCAAAATTTTTCTGTAAATCAGCTAAATGTTCCCGAACTGCTTCGTTTGCATATTTTTGGATTCGGGAGTCCAAAGTAGTATTGATAATAAGTCCATCACGATACAAATCATAATTTGCTAAGCGTGGATCATCGTTCAAATCTTGCCGAATCATTTCGATAAAATGAGGAGCAATTGATAATCTTTGATTAATATTTTTATTTAATTTTTTAGTATCAACTGCAATTACAGGTGATTCTATAGCTTTCACAAAATCAGATGAAGAAATCAATTCTTGTGCAAGCATTAATCCTAATACTAAATCTCGCCTTTGCAGAGACTTTTCGGGATGAATATAAGGATCATATCCAACTGGAGACTTTAAAAGAGCTACTAAAGTTGCAGCTTCTGATAAAGTTAATTGCATCGGATTTTTCCCAAAAAATACTTGTGAAGCTACTCCAATACCATAAGCACCGCGTCCAAAATAAACTGTATTAGAATAAAGTGTAAGTATTTG
The DNA here is from genome assembly GCA_020720105.1 of Chloroherpeton thalassium. GTDB lineage: Bacteria > Bacteroidota > Ignavibacteria > Kapaibacteriales > UBA2268 > GWF2-33-9. The sequence continues at coordinate 30,473 of DYPF01000003.1, read as the reverse complement.
ATCTTTGGTATAACTTCGTTCAATCATAATCGCTGTAAATGCTTCCCGAATCTTACGATTAATATTCACTTCCCTATTCAAATACAAGTTTCGAGCTAATTGCATTGTAATTGTCGAAGCACCTTCTTTGGTATGTCCTGCAAGTAAATTCTTAACAGCAGCTTGGAAAATTCTTGAAATATGCACTCCCCAGTGATCATAAAACTTTCGGTCTTCAGTGGCTATTAGTGCTTTTCGGAAATTATCTGGAATACTGTCGAATGGAACATCTACCCTGCGTTCAATAAAGTAATGATCAATCAATTCGCCATCTGCAGAATAAATTTGAGTAGCAAGGTTCAATTTTGGATTTTCTAATTCAGCAAGCGATGGCATACCATCACTAATTACGAAATTCACATAAATTATCGTAAGTATTAAGAATAACATAAAGGTACCGATAAGATACCACAAAAACTTTATTGGTGTCATATTATTTCAAAACTTTTTCGAGCACAACTCTACGAAGACGTTTTCGGTGCGAATCAATTATTTCGTTTGGCTTTTTTTCAAGCGGTTCTAATTCTCCAGCAGAGCGACCAATCAACATTTCTCGTGGCACTCCTCTTTTTACTAATTCATCAATTACAAAATTTACTCTTCTCATTCCAAGTAAATTATTGTATTCTACGCTTGCAACATCATCAGTATGACCAACTAACATTACTTGACTTATATTATCTTTGATTGACAAAATATTATTTGCTAAGGAAAGTATGTCCTCTTCCCATTTAACATTAGTCTCGTTACCATTGCTATCCAATACAAATCGATATGGAACATCATAAATATCTGTTGGGAAATTCAGTCGTAATATATAAGATGAATTCAACACAAAAGTATGATTTATTACAGTAGTGGTATCAGAACTACTTACAAATACTTTGTAATTTTGTGGAAATAATTCAGGAGTTTGAGCAGTAATTAAATATTCTGCATCTTTTATCATATTAATTGAATAAAATCCTGTAGTATCCGATAAAACTTTATTAGCAATATTTGTGCTTGTTTCTTTGGCTTCAACTTCAGCTCCGATAATTGGTTTAGTAGAATCTCCCTCAAATATTCTTCCTTCCAATTTAAAAAACCAACTTTCGGGAGTTTCGATTTTCAAATCTAATTCATTGTTCACAACAATATCTGGTTCTGCAATACCTTTCTTCTTTTGAATATCTTCAATATATTCTTTATAACGAACATAAATATCAAAACCTGAATATTTATCACTATTGCTAATTTGATTAGAACTATAATAAAATACTGAATCACAATCAAATAAGCAATAAGGACTCATTTCATTATCAATAGTGTTAATCGGAGGTTTTAGATTCTCGCGTAAATTTGTAGCCAAATATATTTCATCAAGTGTGGAATTAGAATAGAATTTGCGAATATCAATTTCGGAACGGAATAAATCGTAACCACCCACAGACTCGCCACCATTAGAAGAAAAGTATAAATACTTGCTATTTTTATCAATAAATGGAGTTATTTCATCGCAAGATGTATTGATATTTTTCCCACAATTAATTGGTGAACTAATTTTGTCATCCAAAATTTCTACAAACCAAATATCTGTTCCGCCATATCCACCTTCTCGGTCGCTTGCAAAGAATAAAAGCCGTCCGTCTGCAGACAAAGTAGGTTGTGAATACCAATCTTTTACTTTTAACTTATTATCAAGAATTAATTCATTTTTTAATGATAATGAATTATTGTCAATTTGGTATATTCTTGATTGACCTATCGATTCAGAAAGTGGAACTAAAATTCTACTTTCTGTATCTAAAAATTCATTATTTGTATTTGGTTGATAATTCTTTGAGATTGAAACGTATGAATTTTTTTCACAAAAAGCAGGAAAACCAATGTGATTGGAATTGCCATTGTCGATAAATTTGGTTGGTATTATATTATTAACATCTACAAATTGGGCTTGCATCAATCTATTCAAATTCTTGTCTGATAAAGTAATTAGCGGTTCTTTGCCTCGAAATGTAATTGCCCATTCATTATCGTTTGAATTCAACTGCTTTACTTTTTCAATTTTATAATGCCAACCTTGCATTTTAGATACTTCAACAGAAGTGTCACGTGCAATACCTTTATATTTTACTGGTTCGCACTTAATTTCTGGTTTTGGACAAATAAGTTCTTCGTTGTTCGTCCTATATACTTGACATGAAATTGTCAAAAATATTAAACTAATAAATAGCAATATTTTAATTGTGCTTGTTGCCATTAAAACTTATAAATTAAAATGAAGTTTCTGAAATTTTCAAATTACAAATTAACAATAATTTTTAATATTTTAACACAAAATGTATTAATTTTATTCATTTTGCTTTCTACTTTCCATATTACTTTTTCACAACAATCTCTGAATTTACGAAAACCACTTAATCCAGAAAATTATAAAATATGGGATGAATATATCAGGAAATTCGCTCCCGCAGATTCTGCTTATAACGTAGTTATCCATATCGCTCGCCAACATTATATTACTCGCAGACCGATTGTAGCATTAGAAGTTTTCAATATTTATGAAAAACTATTCCCAAATAAAATTGAGGATATTCAAAACGAGAAGAATTTCCTTATCCAGCAGTCGCTTACAATTCCACCAATTGATGATCATCGTTTGATGTATCACAATCTGATTATTCATCTAAGAAATACTACAGATGGTATTGTTGCTGTCAAAAGAATGTTTCAAAAATATGTGGAACAAAGTAAATTTGATTCTGCATTAATTGTTATCAATAATTATAAAAGAATATTTCCAGACTATCAAGATTTTTTTAATGAATTGATTGAAATACTTACCAGAGATGAATTGCCCGTTACTATCAATCATTTGCCCAAGCCCCTAAATTCCCAATTTGATGAATGGGATCCAAATCCACTTCCTTTCCAAAATAAATTGTATTTATCGGGAAGATTGCCTAAAAGCAATGGTGGAATTGATATTTTTGAGACAAATTTTGAAAATGGTGAATGGAAGCAACCAATTCCACTGCCCAAGAACATCAATGGCAAGGACGATGAAACCATTGATAATATAACTATTGATGGTCATTATCTACTGCTTTCGGGTGAGTTTGCGGAAAGTTTCGGTAAGTTTGATATTTATGCTTTGCAAAAGTCCGATACTGGTTGGAGTCAATTACTTCATTTTCCTATTCCAATTAATTCCGGTCATCAAGATGAATCTGGATATTTGACAAGCGATAATAAAGCTTTGATTTTTACTTCCGATAGACCCAATGGAATTAATCAATTTGTTCCCTACGGACAGGTTTATAATGGCTCCTTGAATGGAAATATGGACATTTATGTTTCCTTGCTCAAAGATGGAAATTGGAGTGAACCCACAAATTTTGGTCCCACCATAAACACTCCTTTTTCCGAGAGGTCAGCATATTTGCATCCCGATGGCAAAACCCTATATTTTAGTTCAGAAGGTCATCCTGGTCTTGGCGGTTTAGATGTGTTTAAGTCAATTCGTTTGAGCGATACCTCGTGGACGCAGTGGAGCAAACCAATTAACTTGGGAAGGTTTATTAATACTACTGGCGATGATTGGGGTTATAAAATTGGGATAAGTGGTGATAGTGCTTTCTTCTCATCTCGTGATAGGAATGATAGTTATGGCGGTTTTGATATATATTCTGTAAATATTCCCAAGCAATATCAACCAAATAATTTAGCAATAATCAAGGGTAATATTACAGATTTGGACAATAATCCTATTTATTGTCAAATTAATTGGGAAAATTTGGAAACAGGTGAATCTTTGGGAACTTTATATTCTGACCCGAATAGTGGTAATTATTTGATTGCCCTTCCTCTTGGCAAGAATTATGGTTATTATGCAAATAAGGACAATTATTACCCTACTTCTGGGAATATTAATCTTAAAAATATTGATTATGACACCACAATTTCACAAAATATCAAGTTAATTTCCATTGAAAATATCAATTCTGATAAGCAAAGTTTGACTATAAACAATATCTTTTTTGATTATGATAAGTATGATTTAAAGTCCGAAAGTTTTTTTGAATTAGATAGGTTTATAAATTTCTATAAAAATTTCCCGAATAAAACAATTATCGTTATTGGTCATACAGATAATTCCGGTACTGCTAATTATAATTTGGAATTGTCTAAAAACAGAGCAAATTCTGTCAAAAATTATTTAATTATGAAGGGTATTTCTGTAAAAAATATCAAGATTGAATCTTTTGGCGACACAAAACCTATTGTTCCCAACAATTCTGAAGAAAATAGGGCAAAAAATCGCAGAGTAGAAATTAATATTGAATAAGATTTATTTTGAAGGTTTCATTATCCTGTATATCTTTCTAATGTGAATGTTTCGCCAAGATAACGCTTGCGGACATCTTCGTTTGATGCGATTTCCTCCGCTGTGCCACTTGTGAAAATTTTTCCATCAATCAAAATGTATGCTCTATCTGTGATTGATAATGTTTCGTGAACATTGTGGTCGGTGATAATCACACCAATTCCTTTGTTCTTCAATTGACGAACCATTTTCATAATTTCTTCAACTGCAATTGGATCGATACCCGCAAAAGGCTCGTCTAATAACACAAATTTTGGATAAGAAGCTAATGCTCGTGCAATTTCACAGCGGCGCCTTTCACCACCAGAAAGCATATAACCTTTGCTTTTGCGAATTTTTTGCAATCCAAAATCTGCAATCAACATTTCCAACTTCTCATCTTGTTCTTGCTTGGGAATGTCTTGTAATTGCAAGATTGATTTGATATTTTTTTCGATACTTAAACCTCGAAAAATAGAAGGTTCTTGTGGTAAATAGCTAATTCCTATCTTTGCTCTTTGGAACATTGCTTTACTTGTGATGTCTTGGTCATTCATCAAAACTCGCCCAGCGTCTGGCTTCACCATTCCAACAATCATATAAAAACTTGTAGTTTTACCAGCACCATTGGGACCCAGTAAACCAACAACTTCACCTTGACTTACTTCAATACTTACTTGATTAACAACTGTTCTTTTTTTATAAATTTTTACAAGTTCTTGTGCTTGTAATTTGCTAAACTGTTCCATTTATCTCCTTGCATTCTCTAAAATTAAAGTTTTCTTTAAGATTTTTCCTTCTCGGAAAATTTCCAATTTGAATTCCTCGCCTATTCTACCATCTAAAATTTCAACTAAAAAATCATTTGAATGATAAATTGGAGTTCCATTTATGCTTCTAATTACATCAGCAGGCTCCAAATCTGCTTTTTCAGCTGGTGAGTTCCGATAAATACGAGTAATAATCACTCCAAATTCATCTGGTAAATTATAGTTCGATACATAATTCTCATCGATATTGTCTACTTCTAAACCAGAATATACTGCTCTTTCAATCTTGCCCTTCTCCTGCAATTCTGTAACAATTTCTTTAACACGGTTGATAGGAATAGCAAACCCAATACCAATACTTCCAGCACCATCGCGGTTCTGTGCAGTTGAATAAATTATGGTATTCATTCCAATCGCATCACCATTTGAATTAAGCAAAGGACCGCCTGAATTGCCAGAGCTAATTGCCGCATCAGTTTGAATCATCTTCTTGTATACTCGATTGAAAGGTCTATCTTCATTAAGAAAATTAATTCCAAGGTTAGAAACAACGCCGACTGTTACAGTAGGTTTGGAATTAATATCAAACAAACCAAAGGGATTACCCATTGCAATTGCCCATTCACCTATTAGTAAATCATCTGAATCAGCCAATTTAATAAATGGCAATTTATCAGCTTCAATTTTGAGCAATGCAATATCAGAAACCATATCAGAACCAATCAATTCGGCATTATACTTACTTCCATCAGTCAAAGTAACAATAATTTTTTTAGCATTTCCAGCTACGTGGTGGTTTGTTAGAATGTAACCATCTTCGGAAATTATGAATCCCGAACCTAATCCTTGAACTTTTCTCGTTGTTTTACGGCTTGTGTATGGTGCAAAAAAATTAAAGAAAGGATCGTTTGCAAAAGGATTGTTGATAACTTCCTGCAATTCGATAACATTAATCCCCACAACAGCATCTCTTGTCTTGGAAATTGCTTTGGTAATTGCATTTTGTTTGGAATTAGTAATATCGTTGGAATTATTGCTTAGTGCTTTGCTTTCAGTAAAAACATTGTTTTCTAATAATTTACTAATACTAATTGAGAAAAATGTTAAGAAAACAATCGTAGTTAAAACTGAAAAAAACAACAAAGATTTATAATTTTTTCTAAAATTTGGGCTTAAAAAAAAATTTTTATCCATTTCTTGTTCCTTTTTGTTTGAGTGTTAATAAATTGTTATTTTATATCAAGAAAATATTCTTAATTTTATTTTTTGACGAAAATAGGTTTTTAAAAGTATTTTTATAATGAGTAAAATTATCCAAGTTGCCGTATTATTGCCATTAAATCAATTATTTGATTATGCTATTCCAGACGATATTGATTATATAGACATCATAGGAAAACGAGTCTTAGTACCGCTTGGTTCCAGAACTGTTACAGGCATTGCAGTTTCTGCAAACCAAATCCCATCAGCAGTGCAATTAAAGCCAATAATTGAAATACTTGACGAAACCCAAATTTTCGATGATAATATGCTCAAATTAACTAAATGGGTAAGCGATTATTATCTGGCAAGTTGGGGCGAAGTGCTCAAAGCAGCATTGCCACCTAATTTTAATTTATCAACAATTAAAAAAATCAAAATTTTAATACAACCAACAGATTTTGAACTCATTCGAATAAGAAAAAAAGCTCCAAAAAGATATAAATTGCTCAATCTTTTACTTAAAACCAATGGGAATATTTCAATAAATAACATCGAGAAAGAAATTGACCTCAAAAATATCGCTCCACAATTAGAAGCACTCTCACAATTAGGATATATCGAGATATACGAGCAACTTGAGAAGCAAGTTGAAACAAAAGTTATTGCATATTCAATTAACACCGATTTTGCGAGTAATGAAGAAAAATTAAAAAGTTATTTTGATAAATTTGAAAAGAAATCACCTAAAAGAATTCAAGTTATAAGTTATCTAATTACTGAAAAAGAAAATGGCAAAAATGAGATTTCCTTAGTAGAATTAAACGAAAAGTTATCGCTTTCCCCCAGTATTTTACAAAAATTAATAGAAGACAATATTATCACAAAAATTACAATTCTTAAGCCAATTCAAAAAGATAATAGTCTTAACCTTGCGAATGATGAATCCAAAATAACATTAAATGCCGAACAAAAAGAAGTAGTAGATAATATAAAGAATTCTATAAATTTGAAATGTTTTTCTTCACATTTGCTTTTTGGCGTTACAGGAAGTGGTAAAACATTAGTATATGTGAATTTAATCAAAGAAGTATTGTCTAAAGGTAAAACTGCATTACTTTTATTGCCCGAAATCTCACTCACACCTCAATTAGTTGATAGAGTGCAAGCATACTTTAAACAAGAGATTGCTGTTTTGCATAGTTCACTATCCGACAATGAACGAAATCAAATATTTAACAATTTGCACAAAGGCAATTACAATATTTGTATGGGAGTTCGTTCGAGTGTATTTGCACCAATAAAAAATCTTGGACTGATTATTGTAGATGAAGAACATGATTCAAGCTATAAACAAGATCATCCATCACCCAGATATAATGCACGCGATACTGCAATTATGCGAGCGAGATTCGAGAATATACCAATTGTTATGGGTTCTGGTACTCCATCATTGGAAAGTTGGCATAATGTAGATACAGGTATTCACAAAATTCACAGAATAATTAATCGTGCTGATGGAGCAAAGCTACCGATTATCACAATAGTTGATATGCGAGAGGAAAGGAAAAACAAAACTATCCAAAATTCATTTTCAAATATCTTAATTGAAAAGATTGTTGAAAAAATTAAAAGTAAAGAAGGAGTGATAATATTTCAGAATAGACGAGGATTTTCACCTCAATTATATTGTACAGATTGTGGCAATGTGCCAATGTGCGAAAACTGCGATATTTCATTAACTTATCATAAAAGTAGCGAAAAATTGATCTGTCATTATTGTGGGGCTGTGCATAATGTACCCAAAATTTGTAATGTATGTGGTAGCGATGAATTGCAATTATTGGGTTATGGCACTCAAAGAATAGAAGAATCACTTCAAGAAATACTAATAGAAATGGGTGTTGATGCAAAAATTAAGAGATTTGACAAGGACTCTACATCACGGAAAAATGCTCATAGAAGATTAATGTGGGACTTTATGAACGGAGATATAGATGTTCTTGTTGGCACGCAAATGTTATCAAAAGGAATTGACATTCCACGAGTAAGTTTGGTTGGTATTGTAGATGCCGATATGCACTTATTTTTTCCAGATTTTCGGGCAAATGAAAGAACATTTCAATTATTAACTCAAGTTGCAGGTAGAGCAGGAAGAAAATCTGCTATCCCAGGCGAAGTAATTATCCAAACTTCTCACCCTGACAACTTTGCGATCACAAGCATCCGTGATTATAATTTAGATGAATTTTATGCTAAAGAGCTTTATGAACGAAAAAGTTTTAAATATCCACCATTCACAAGAATTACCAAAATTGAATTTACAAGCGAAGATTTCGAAATTACATTGGAAGCCGCAAGAAATTTTAGACGTTTGATACCGAACAAAGTGCAAAACTTTATCATAACCGAGCCAATTATTCCAAGCATTACAAGAATAAATAACAAATTCAGAATATATATTTTTATTCGTAGTTCCAAAATTGCTGATAAATCTGGCAATTTACTTCAAAATTTGATTTCAAAAACATTAAACGAATTTACAAAATTGGAAATTTCCAAAAGAATTAGGACAAATATAGATATTGATTCCTACAATAATATGTAAAAACAATATTTTATTCAAGAAATATCAGTTTAATTCGTTATTTAATCAAAGAGGAAAGAATGAAAAGATACATTATTATTTTTTTAGGAATTGTAATATTTGGTACAGCAACAAACTTATATTCGGCTGACTCACTTGAGAAAAAAATCCAATTAGGCAACAACTTAATGGTCTTGCACAAATACATTGATGCAGCAAATGAATATGCTAAAGTGTTAGCGATTGATAAAAATCATCCCGATGCTTTATTTAACAAATCACTTTGCCATTATTATTTGTACGAATACGATACTGCAAGTAAATATGCTTCACATCTTCTCAAGATTTCTCCTCAAATATCTGATGTGCATAACCTATATGGTTTAATAAAATTGAAATTAAAGGACACAGCAGCTGCCTTGGAATCTTTTACCAAAGCCATTAAAATCGACAATAATTTCCCCGAACCACTTTTAAACAGAGCCAAAATTCTTGTTGACAAGAAGGATTATAATAATGCCTATAAGGACATACTAAATGCAAATAATTTGGATACAAATAATGCAGAAATTTACTATTATAGAGCAAGAATAGAACATCAATTAAACAAATTTGTCGAGGCTATTGATAATTATACAAAAGCACTTCTAAATGGACGAGTTAATCCCGAAACATTTATGAATCGTGCAAATTCTTATTATAAAAATAAAAACTACCAAGATGCAATTAACGATTATTCTCAAGTTATTTACCAAGAGCCACTGAATTTTTTAGCATATAATAATCGTGCTTTTGCCTTCGAAGATATTGGTGATTCCGTTCGTGCTTTCAACGATAGATTAATGGTCTCTGATATTTATGCCAGTGATACACTAAAGCCCGAAAGTGCTACACTTAAGTTATTTTCTGATAAAGATTCGAGTTTTACTATTTCATTGCCAGATTTCCTCGTTAGTGAAGAAAACAAATATAAAGATAGTACAATTGTTTTGTTTGTGCCTCCAAATTCAAGCAAAGACAAAGGAAATCTTTATGTAGGAAATAATGCGTATAGATTAACTGGAAGAATTAAGATAGTTCCGTTTTTCTCCAAAATGGTTGGAGCTTCCGAACCAGCTGAAAGTATTGAATCTTGGAGAATGATGCAAGATACCTCCGAGAAAAAAATGTTCAGATATGAAAAGTTAGAAAGAAAAACTAAACCTTATCGCACATTTCCTTCGATTACAGATAGAATTTTGTATCAAAAAGAAAAGTACGATGTTCCAGCAATTTCAATTGTATATGCTGTTGTTTATGGGGAGCATTTAATTGAAATGAATTTCGCATTTCCTTTACCTCTATATAATTACTACAATCAAATCATACAACAAAGTTTAGATTCATTTAATATCATAAGGATTATGTAACTTCTTTATACTTAATCAATTAACTATTTGGAGAAAATATGTCAAAAGGAAAGATCCTATGGATTGACGACGAAATTGAATACCTCAAACCGCATCTTATTTTACTTAGAGACAAAGGTTATGAAGTATCAACAGCCACAAATGGCGAAGATGGAATCGAACAAGTTAAATCTCAACACTTTGATTTAGTATTTTTAGACGAAACAATGGTTGGACTTACTGGTTTAGAAACATTGCCATTAATTAAAGATATTGACCCAGGTACAGCTATTGTTATGGTTACCAAAAACGAAGCTGAAACCCTTATGGAAGAAGCTATTGGTAGAAGTATTGATGATTATTTAACAAAACCAGTCAATCCAGCTCAAATTATAATGACTTGTAAAAAGTTTTTGGAAGAAGGCAGAATTAAGCAAGAGAAATTTATTCAAAATTACTTAGCTGGATTTAACCAATTATCTCAAAAAATTACTTTTTGGCACGATTGGCAAGATTGGGTGGAAATATACAAACAACTAACTCAATGGACACTTGAATTAGATAGAATTAAAGATACTGGTTTAGACCAGACTTTACAGGATCAGTGGAAAGCAGCAAATAATGAATTTTCCAAATTTGTTGAAGAAAATTATTATTCGTGGCTCACTGATAAGCCAAAAGAAGGCAATCCACCTCTTTCTCCCCATTTATTAGATTTATATTTAGAACAACAACTGAATTCAAACTCACCAGTATTTTTGTTTGTGGTTGATTGTATGCGATATGATCAATGGCTTGGAATGGCAGAATTATTAAATCCTTATTTTTCGATAAAAACGGATTTTTATTCTTCAATATTACCTACAGCAACCCCTTATGCAAGAAATTCAATTTTCTCGGGATTGTATCCATTACAAATTAAACAGAACTACCCACAATGGTGGAATGTTGAAACTAATTCAGAAGACCACAGACTAAACGCCTACGAAAAGGAACTATTAGAAGCTTGGATTTCAAGAAGGAAAATTTCGCTCAAATCAAGAGTAAATTATATCAAAATTTTCGACACTGATTATGGCAAGAAAGTAGAAAAAGAGTTCAAAGATTATCTGGATAGTTCGCTTACAGCAGTAGTGATTGATGCTGTGGATATGATAGCACATTCACGATCGGATTATGCTATTTTAAAAGAGATTGCTCCTAACGAGTCCGCATATCGCAGTTTAACAAAATCTTGGTTTTCTCATTCAAGTCTTCTTAATATGTTAATAACAATTTCAGAGAAGAAAAACGCTAAAGTTATTATTACAACTGATCACGGTTCTATAAGATGTATGAAAGGTGTGCAAGTATTAGGCGACAAAGATACAAGTTCGAACTTGAGGTATAAGTTTGGCAAAAATGTTAAAACTGACTCTAAAAATGCTATGTTAATCAAGGACTTAGAGAAGATAAGAATTCCAAGATTAGGAATATCTGTAAGTAACTTTATTGCTAAAGAAGATAGTTATTTTGTATATCCAACTGATTATCATTATTATTTGAATAAATATCGCGATAGTTTTCAGCACGGTGGCATTTCAATCGAAGAAATGGTTATTCCAATATCAGTTCTTCAACCAAGATAATCCTTGGAAAATCGGGCACAATATAACAAAATAAACTTAAAATAAATTAAGAAATTCCGATAATAATTACTTATAAGTACAAATAAAAATATCAAATTATGAAATTTAAATATATCATTATAAGTATTATACTAATAAGTAATTTAAGTTGGGCAGCAAGTTCCAAACTACAAAAAGTATTCATCAAGGGAAAGCTCACAAGCATTCCCTTGATGGAAATTAATCACAAAGATTATATCAAAGCAGATGATTTTGCACAGCTTATATCCATTCCAATAAACAACAATTTAGATTATCTGTCCTTTAAAAATAAATCCACTCAAATATTATTTTTCCCAAACTCACTTATTGTTAAGTTTTCGCAAAATGAAATTAATTACTTAGTTCAATTACATTTACCTGTTATTTATACACATAATACTTATTTTTTGCCCTTTCCAAGTGTTTTTACATCACTTGATTCATTAAATTTCTTTGAATTTAGTCAAATATCCACTCAAAGTAATCCAATTAAGCAGGAAAAGCCAAAACATACAGTTTTAACTCAACCTGATGAAACAGAATTTGAAAATGATAAACAGATTAATGAAGTTTTCAATAAAATTGCATCAAGCAAAGTAGAAGAAAAACATAAGGAAACTCAAGATAGCGACAATAGTCCGCATAATCAACCAATAATTTCACATATTAATAAAGACAAACCTGCTCATAATAACACTATTGCTCATCATAAAGAAAGTGTAATTAATACTGAGGAAATAAACACATTTCCTAATAATGAAAATAAAACAAACATTAACAACAATGAAGTTATACATTTAACTCCTGATGTAAGTATTCCTAATTTTGATGACAAAGTCTCAAATAATGATAAAATAATAACTAAAATTGATGAAGAAACAAGTGATGAATCTTTATTCCAAAATATACAGAAAGTTGATGAATTTGGTGGTTACAAAATTCCCAAATCAATAAAACGTAAAAAGTTAGATGAATTAAAAAAGTATTATGAAAACAAATAATTTAGAGCAATTAGAATTATCAATAAAGGCTTCACTATCAAAAATTCAAAATGAATTTGAGTATTATCAGAAAAATTTCTTTATGGAAAGGTCGCCTGAATTCTTTTGTTTAGAACTCAATGGTGAAGCTGGTGAACTCGCTAATTTAGAAAAAAAACAATGGAAAGGACGTGATATTGAACCAGAAAGATTTTCTGATGAAGCTGCCGATGTGTTTATTGCACTTATTAACTATTCAAATGCACGAGGAGTTGATTTAGAATCTGCAGTTATTAATAAACTTAATAAAATCGAAAACATCCGACAAGAAAGAGCTGAAAATGGCTTAACTTATTGAATTTTTTATCGCTTAACAATCTTATATAATTTATCACTTTCACGTACTTTTGGTATTGACTTAAATGTAATTCTATCCCCTTTGTTAGCAATTGTCCCTTGCGTTTCATTCACAAAAAGTTGCTCTAATTTACCTTCAACAACTCCCGTTGTAGGACCAATAATATAATATTCATCATCCACAGAAATGGTTTGGTCTTCAACTAAAAAGTCAACAATTCCGATTTTTTTATAATAATTCATTGCTTTACCAACATAAACTTTTGTTGTAGTTGCTGAAGAACCTTTCACATTTGTCCACTCACCTAATTTTCTACCAAGATAATATCCATCCCAAAAACCTCTATTATAAACTCGTGCAAGTTTATCTTTCCACAATTCTACATTTTCTTGAGTATAATTTCCGTTAAAGTATGCTTCTACAGCTTGATGATACACTTCGGTTGTTACTTTTACATATTCAGGTGAGCGACCACGCCCTTCAATTTTTAAAACAGTAACTCCCGCAGCTAAAATTTTATCTAAAAAATCTATTGTAGTTAAGTCTTTTGGCGACATTATATATTCATTATCAACTTCAAGTTGCAAGTTGCTTGTTTTGTCGGAAACCTCATAAGGTCGTCTACAGGTTTGCAAACAATCACCACGGTTAGCAGAGTGATTTTGTGTATGTAAGCTTAAGTAACATTTGCCTGATATAGCCATACATAGTGCTCCATGAACAAACATTTCTATACGCACTAAATCACCAGAAGGACCTAAGATATTTTCCTTTTGGACATTATCACAAATCACTTTTACTTGCTCTAAATTCAATTCACGAGCGAGAACCATAACATCTGCAAATTGCGAGAAATATCTTACAGCTTCGGTATTAGTAATGTTCTGTTGTGTGGAAATATGTACTTCCATACCAATGCTTCTTGCATAAGTTATTGTTGAAATATCAGTTGCAATAATTGCTGAGATGCCACTTTCTTTAGCTATTTTGATTATATTTTGCATTTCCTTAATTTCTTCATCATATATAATTGTATTTACTGTTAGATAACTCTTAACATTATTTTCAGTACAAATGTTCGCAATATTTTTTAGGTCTTCAATTGTAAAATTCTTAGAAGATTTTGCACGCATATTCAAATGGGATGCTCCAAAATAGACAGATCCAGCTCCTGCATTAATGGCTGCATAAAGCATTTCGTAAGATCCAACTGGAGACATAATTTCTATATTATTATTCATTTTATTCAATTTTGATTTTGCAAAATATAATTTAATAAACACGATTTAAACAATCAAAGATTGAAATTTGAATTGAATATAAATAGATATTTAGATATAAAAAAACTGCTTTGAGTAACCAAAGCAGTTTATTATTTCAATTTAGAAAATATCTATTTTTCGTATTCGCTAACGGGAGTTCGTATCACAACTTGAACGGTTCTATTATAGAAACGTCCTTCGGGTAATTCATTAGTATAGAGTGCCTCGTCTTCACCAACACCTCTCACCAAAAGAATACCAACCTTGCCACCAGTTTGAGAATTGATACCATTTCGAACGGTAGTAGAGCGTCTATCAGACAATTTTTGGTTGTGTTCATACATACCAACAACATCAGTGTGCCCAACGACTTCCACCCAGGAAGTTGGTTTAACGCGTTCGTAAACATATTCACGCATAATTCGCTCATTGATTGGACCAGCATCTGATTTATCAAATGGGAATAAGATAAGGTTATATCTTTCCAACGTACTATCACCACCGACTGCAACTTTCTTTTGTTCAGATGTTACCTGCATAGTTGGAACAACAGCTGGATCTGATTTACATTCTTTGTTATTTACTGTGGTTACAATCATATAAGCAACATATCTTGCATCATCTTTAGGATATAATCCATCTTCGTTTTGCCAATCCCAAGTAATTGTATCTTTGTCTAATGGAAGATTATCTAAAACTTTCCAAGGTTTGTCGTTACGAGTGATTTCAATTCTACGTTTAGCCAAAATCTTAGTATCTATACCATTTCTCATTACCCATTGCATTGTGTCTGGTTGTGGGAAAGTTTTAGGATCTTTATCAAATACTGGTTGCATTATTCTCCAATCATCACATAGTATTTCAGTACGACGATTTTCCATAATACCTAATGAATCTTTCAAATTTGATACAACTTTTGGTTTTTGTAAATAAGTTAATTTCATTCTGTCAGGCGAAATTCCCCAAATATCTTTCAAATATTGAAATACTGCATTTGCTCTTTCTTCTGGTAATCCCGAACGTTTTTCTTCTGCAGTTGTACCGTCAGTAGTACCTACGATTTCGATTTTTGCATCAGGGAAACGATTTAATCTAAATCCATAAATATTTAAAATATGATAATATTTATTTAAAGTTCCACCCGCAATTGATGTATCAGCAAAGAATTTTGTTTGTTCTTTATTTTTGAATAGAATATATCTGGATGGCAATTTACCACTACCCAAATCGAAGAATACATAGTTCAACAAAGGATATAAATCCCAGGTTTGAATTTGTTCCATCACAAGTCCTCTATAAGAACCAATCTTTGGATCAAATTTCTTTGCTCTTCTGATATATTCAGCTTCACTTACTAATGGAGTAAGAACTGGACGTTCACCCAATGAGATTGTAACTTCAATTTCTTCTTCTGTTTTATTAGCTTCGTCTGGGTTTTCTGTAATGTCTGGTTTATTAACTCTTTGAATAACTTTTTTGGAAGCATACGATTCGTTGGAAGCAGTAATTTCGTAATCAATAAATTTAATTGAATCTTTTGGATTGCCATATTCTGCATTTGCTACAATAATTGAATATGTTGGCTTTTCAGAAGTAACTTTTTCTGTAATTGTTTTTTTAGTTACAGGGTTATATATATCTATTGTTGATGGTAAAAATTCACCAGTACATTCATCTTTGATTGTTATATTAACAATTTTAGTTTTAAAGAATGTAGGAACAAAAGCCATAAATATATCATAATCGCCTTGGTATCCAGAAATATCTTCTCTTTTTGATGAGAAGTAAATGATATCGCCAGATGCAGGCAAAGTAATAAATTGCTCATCTTCTTTTGTGTTGATTGGTTCACCTAAATTTTCTGGTGTTGTCCAAGTTCTTGAATTTTCATCATATCGAGTTACATAAAAATCTAATCCACCATAATTTGGTTTATGCCCATTTGAAGCAAAAAACATTGTAACACCATCAGCTGCGATAAATGGAGATTCTTCGCGTCCATCTGTATTTATTGCTTCTAAGTTTTGTGCTTCTTTCCATTCTTCCATATCAGCATCCCAATCACTATACCAAATATCGAAGTTCTTAGGATAATTGTCGCCATCACTATGAGGACCTTTGCGAGTAGAAACAAAATAAATTCTGCTTTGGTCTGGAGCAATAGATGGCTGAGAATCAAATTTCTCACTATTTACTTTTTGACCCATATTGACTGGTCTTCCCCAAACTTCTCCATCAATAGCTGTTTTGTAGATATCACAGCTACCAAAACCATCTTCACGGTTACAACCAGTGAAATACAATGTTTGACCATCAGCGGCTATCGATGCTGCACCTTCATTTAATTGAGTATTTACTCCCAAATTTTTAAATGTAAATAAAGTATCGATATTGTATGGATTAAAAAATACAGTATCTAATCTATTATTCTTTTTTGCAGCCCAGAAATCGTGACTATTGTCATTCTTAGCAGTTAAAATACTGCCATTTCTATCGGATACAAAGAATAAAGTCTTTCCATCAGCAGAAACAGTTGGAGCATAATCATATCCTTTCCAGTTTACCGTTGGACCAAGATTAATTATCTTAATCCTTCTTTGTAAAATGCTACTGCTTGTTGCACCTTGTTGATCATCCTGTGAGTTCGTAGAGAGAACTGCAGCCATCAAGTACACTTCTTCATTGCTTTCGTCAGTAATTTGCAATGCAGGATGGATTTTTTGTAATTCGTTTGCATTTGTATTACTTAATACAACTCCAAACATTACTACAAAAATAAATACATAGAATAATTTGTTCATCATAAAACATCTCTTATAATTTGTTCTGAAATTCTAATTAACTTTAAAGTGTTTTTTACACTTTTCAGAAATTTAATTTAACAAAAAAATACGAGTTATTGACAAGAAGTGGGAAAATTTATTACAAAATTGTTTGGAATTACAAGCAATTTGTCAATTTTTATACTACAATATGTGCGAAATTTACTTTTTAATGACCAAATTCTCGGCTATCATCATTAATATCAAATGATAATCCGAAAAATATTCTCCAAACATTTACTTTTAGTGTTTGATTGGTCGCAATTTCGGTGAATGGAATCTTGTAGAATCCGCCTATTAGTAGATCTGTGGACTCGCTTAACTTAATATTGAAATTAATTTGAGGCATTAAACCTAATTGTGGTGCGGTTATTCCTGGTATTTGATAATCTTCCAAAACAATGGAATTGTCTTTTTCACCTGGAATTGATACTTCCACTTTCTCGCCATCTGGAAGTATTGTTGAAGTAGTTAAAAGGGTTTTCTTATGCATAATATTTGAATTAATATTGAAGTCTGCATAAAATCCCAATTTAAAATCTAAGAATCTTCCAATTCTATAGGTTACATTTGGCGATAATGTCAATGCATTCAAATCTAATTCCAAATTATGCCGAAATTCAATTGGCACATCTAATATTGTTCCGTCTGCTCTTTGCAATGGTACGCTCTCAATCCTACGAAATGCCCCTTTCATCATCTGATTTTCGTACATCACGTTCGCTCCTACAAACCAATTTGTACTAAATTGATAATCTGTTTTCAAACCAATTGTATATCCAAAGTTTGATATATCGTCAAATATGCACTCTTCGCATTCAGCCGCATATTCTCCCGAATTGAAATTCGCTCCCAATCCTACAAATGCTCCGATTTCCCAGTCGTGTATTATTACTTGTACTGGTTTTATCGGACTATCGATTTGCTGGGAAATTGCTTTGTTGGGTAATAATATTATGCTTAAAAACAATAAACTTAACGACAATAACGTATTAGGTTTGTTCAATTCTTTCATTTTTGATTATACTTTATGGATAATAATAATTTAAACAACAATACTAACGATTCAAAAGAAAATTATGATATTTCTAATAAAAATTTTTCTGATGCTAATCTCAACTCCAATAATTCCCAAGATAATCCCAATCAAAAACGCAACTACAATGTCCGCTTCTCCGCTGTGAAGATTTTAAATCGATACGACC
This sequence comes from Chloroherpeton thalassium, assembly GCA_020720105.1. Taxonomy (GTDB): domain Bacteria; phylum Bacteroidota; class Ignavibacteria; order Kapaibacteriales; family UBA2268; genus GWF2-33-9. The sequence continues at coordinate 11,865 of DYPF01000003.1, read as the reverse complement.
GTTCAGATGCTTACATTGACAAACTTCTTGCTCACGAATTTTCCAAAGAACACTTCAACAAGTTCGATAAATCCTTACTCACCGAGATCGTTAATGGCGTTATCCGTTGGAGATCCAAACTCGACTGGATTCTTACAGGGTTTTATCACGGCGATTTCCAGAAAAATCTTAATTGGGTCAAGAACGCAATGCGCGTTGGGCTCTATCAAATCCTTTATCTCTCCAAAATCCCGCAACCTGTGGCAATTTACGAGACCGTTGAAATCACCAAGAACATTCAAGGGGAGAAAACTGCTGGCATTGTCAATGGCGTCCTTCGGAATATATTGAGAAATATTGATAATCTTCGATTCCCAGACCCAAAGCAAGACCTTTCGTACTATTTATCTGTGTTTTATGCTTATCCTAAATGGCTTGTCAAGCGTTGGCTCGAGCAATTTGGTCCCGATGAAACCGAAAAACTCCTCGTTGCTATGAATAAGCGTCCTTATATCCCCGCCCGCATCAATCGCCTATTGTCTAATGGGCAGGATTTCCGAAATTTCCTCGATTCCCAAGAAGTTATTTACAAAAACTACTCCTTCCATAATGATACTCTTATGATTTTTAATCCCAAAGTGAACATTTTTGATTCCGTTTCCTTCACTAATGGAGACGTTTCTATACAAGATCCTTCCGCCTCTTTGGCTTGCATTCTCGCCTCCCCCAAACCAGCCAGTCGTGTGGCAGATATTTGTGCCGCCCCTGGGGGTAAATCATTTTACTTAGCAACTTTGATGCAAAACCAAGGGGAAATTATTGCTATGGATAAGTATCCGTCTAAATTACACTTCATCGAAGAGGGCAGTCATAAACTCGGCATTAAAATTATAAAGACTATGGAAGCCGATGCTTTGACTTTTTCTGATAATCAAGGATTCGACCTTGTTTTTGCTGACGTTCCGTGTTCCGGGCTTGGAACTATTTCCAAAAAACCAGACATTAAATGGAAAAGGGAATTGGATGACATTTGGAAACTCGCAAATACGCAGAAAAATATATTGGATAATGCCGCTAAACTTGTGGTTCCGGGTGGCGTTCTATTGTATTCGACTTGTACTATCGACCCCGCTGAGAACGTTGATGTCATCACCGACTTTTTACAAAAGCATCCAGAGTTCGAACTTGACCCAGCAGAGAAATACTTGCCCGAAAAGGTTTGCAAACAAGGGATGATGCAGATATTTCCTCACCGCCATAGTTGCGATGGAGCCTTTGCAGCTCGTTTGCTAAGGAAGTTTTAGTATAATTCTTTCATCGCATAGCATTTTCATTTCAATATTCTTCGTTATCATTATGTTATAGATAATAATCTAATGATAACGATTTTTTTTTCTTTAATTCCATATTATTATTAATTATATATATATTAAAACTATGTATAAATATTTTGATAATTTATGCCGTATTTTAAATAATATTTATTTATATTTTATAAATTATTGTTATTCTTATTAAATTATACGTTTAAATATTTTTATTACTCATTTACGTTTATATTATTTGTGTTTATTTTATTATTACAATAATTTTTGTTGTTCTAACATTAAAAATAATTGTTCTAACATTAAAAATAATTGTTCTAACATT
>DYPF01000003.1:3142-10136 GCA_020720105.1 Chloroherpeton thalassium | reverse complement strand
ATAATTGTTCTAACATTAAAAATAATTGTTCTAACATTAAAAATAATTGTTCTAACATTAAAAATAATTGTTCTAAGAGATGTTTTTTTCTTATTATTTATAGTTTATAATTTATAATTAATAATTTATTATAAGTTTATAATAAAAAAAATACCTCATATTTAACAACACAAGGTATTTATAAATGCTTATAAATTATAATCAATTAGTTTTTGAATGGTCTGATGTAATAAGTTAATGTTAATAAACCATAACGTTGTAAAGTCAAATTGTGAACATCTTCGAAGTAAGATTCGGTAATATTTCTCTGTATATCTAATGTATTATTGAATAAGTCGAAGACCTGAATCTTTAAGTCGAAGTTATTATTGAAAAGCGCACGGTTTCCGATGGCAAGATTTGTAATGAAAACGTCTTGATTATATCCATCTGAGTAACCATCGGAATATCTGTGGTTAAAGTCGAGCTGTATAAAGAAACCTTTCCAAAGCGTAATGTTTAATCTTGCGAATGAAATCAAGTTATAATACTCTCCATTGAGAGATTTTACAACATCATTGGATAAGTTACTAAGAATAAATGTTGACCCGAGCGAAAAATCTAAGTCTTTTGAAATATTGCTGTTTAAATCGAGCCCCGCATTGTAGGATAAACTCTCCGAAATGTTTTCAATTTCATTAATAATCCCAGGATTTTGAGAGTACGTGAGACCAAAATTAAGATTTATGGTCGATTTTATAAGGTCTAAGGGCTGACTTAATGTTGTAAACAAACGATCGGTTATCGATGTTCCATAGTTTTGTGGAATAGTTACTTGAGTTCCCTTCGAAACCAAATAGTTATTGATAAGAGAATCTTTGCTTACAAAGAAAATATTATTGGAAATATTGTCCGTTGTAATGGAAAAATTATTCATTATAAAGAAATTACTACGATTATCATTGAAAATAGAGAAAAGTCTAGCAAAATAAGTGTGCGTAGTCTGCTGATTTAAGTCCGGGTTACCAGTATAGAGTTGCAAAGGGTTGGAATTATTAATAATAGGGCTCAATTGATAAACCGAAGGAGTGTTGGTGCGGACAGAATAATAGGATTTAAGGTTCGTATTCTTGTTAAATATCAATCCAAAGAAGAATGAAGGAAGAAAATCCTTGAAAGTTTTGTGAATATCGAAGGGATTAATCTGCTGCTTATTGTTAGTGAAGTCCGTATACTTGTAATTAAGGTTAAAATTAAGATCTAAGATTCCAAACTTAAGGCGATAACCTAATCCCCAAGTGTTGGCGGAAGTCGTTGCCTTAGAATAATTGGAAAGAGAAGAGTCCAGAATGGAAAAATTATTGTTAGCGATGTCAAATTGATACAAAGACTTATTTTCATTATCCACAACGAGTTCTGGGGAATAAGAAAAAGAGAGCTGGCTATTGGTATCGAGCGGCTCAGTATAAGTTATATTAGCAGAATGGGAAAAACCATCGGTAAAGGAATTGTTCAGCTGATAAATTTGATTGGTATCAGAGGGAAATTCTTGGAAATTATAGAAAAGGGATTTCAAATAAGAGTCGCCGTCATTGTTTTTAGCGGAATTGCGGATGCTGGCAGAAAAAGATCTGCCCTTTTTATTGAAGCGGTGCATAAATATAAGTTCATTAGAAAGATTATAGCCGGAATAATCAGAAGTTGTGAGGGAATTTTGATTGTTCAGGAGGAAATTATTGTTGGATAAACTTTGTGAATGAAGATTATATTTGGAATCAGAAGCCTGCAGCGAGCCATTTGGACGAATTGTAAGGCGCGTATTGGTGTCAATGTCCCAATCAACCTTGCCATTGAAGCGATGATTAAGGTTTTTGGTGTTATTTGTAGTAGTTTGATTGTATAAAGAATTGGTATCGGCAATAAGAAAATAAGTTCTCCACAAATCAGCATCATTATCATTGTCCGTATAGTTCAAAAAATAGCTAAAATTCACCTGAACTTTCTTGGCATAAATATCATTGTAATTAATTCCAAAGGCACTGGTTTCCGTTATACCACCCAAACTCCCCACAAAGAAGTCAGAAAGATTTCCAAAAGCACCACCACCAGGAGGACGATGGATAGTTTGAGTTCCAGAGGAAGTCATTCTTTGGCGAACACTAACCTGATGAGCAGAAGGGGTCTTCCCACCAGTTCCAAAGATGCCAAGAATATCCTGAAAGTTGAAATTCATTTGGTTGATGTTGTTGGACATTCCAATAATGGAAACTCGAGCGGTTTGGGTCATCCAATTAACATTCCCGCCAGCGGTGTATTTATCTTCATAACCATAACCGCCGTATAATTTACCGAAAAACATACTACCGTTTTTGGTGATAAGGTTCATAGCCTTGTAACGGGAGCCATCATCAAAACCAGTGAACTGTGCTTGCTCATTCATCTTGTCAAATACTTGCACTCGGTCGATAACGTCAGCTGGTAGATTTTTCATAGCCATCATAGGATCATCGCCAAAATATTGCCGACCATTAACAAGGACTTCCTTAACATCTTCGCCTTGGGCTTTGATAGTACCGGTTTGTTGATCGACAGTTACGCCGGGAATTTTCTTCACCAATTCCTCAGTATCAGCATTGGGGCGAGTTTTAATAGCGTTAGTGTTGAATTCGGTAGTGTCATCTTTAACTTCGGCACGCACCATATTATCAGTAACAACAACTGATTTCATTTGCACAGCATCTGTTTCAATATATAATTTGCCTAAATCAACATCTTGTTTCTCCGAAAAAGATACATTTTTATAGAATGTTTTATAGCCAACGAAGGTTACTTTCAAAATTATATTTTTAGGTTGGAAATCATCAATTTTAAATTTTCCATCTGCATCTGTATATTCTCCCTTAATCAGACTACTGTCCATTCTTTTGTGAATTGTGACAGAGGCACTTTTGAGAGGTTTGTTAGTTTCTTTGTCAAGGATAATACCTTGGAGCGAGTTTTGGGCAATTGCAATATTTTGTAGGGACACAAAAATAAAAGCAAGAAAAAAAAGCATTTTGTTCATTGTAAAACCGAGATTTTTGTTATTAATCAATAAAAAATAATTTGTATGAAGTATTGAATAGATTACTTCATAACTATGTTTAGACGAATAATGAATCAATTAGGTTTAAGAATAAAGTTAAATTAAATAAATAGTAAATTAAATAAAATAAATTTATATTCACACTTAGCTATAATAAAATTTAGTAATTTTGAATTATATAAAAATTGCAAAATCAGAATTCTATAAATTACACTAAAATAAACACAAATAATAGTCTTTAAATAATCACAAGGTATTAATATGGCTGAAAAAAAATTTCTAACGATTGATGGTAACGAAGCAGCAGCTTATGTAGCATATCGTTTGAGTGAAGTGATTGCGATTTATCCAATCACCCCTTCGTCCAATATGGGTGAATATGCTGATGAATGGGCTTCCAAAGGTACTAAAAACATTTGGGGTACTGTTCCTACAGTATATGAAATGCAAAGTGAAGGCGGAGCTGCAGGTGCAGTTCACGGTTCATTACAAGCTGGTGCATTAACTACAACATTTACTGCATCACAAGGTTTGTTGCTTAAAATTCCTAATATGTATAAAATTGCTGGTGAACTTACACCAACAGTTTTCAGTATCACAGCTCGAACAATTGCTACTCACGCATTATCAATTTTTGGCGATCATAGCGATATAAACGCAGCTCGTCAAACTGGTTTTGCAATGATAGCAGCAGCTAACCCACAAGAAGTAATGGATTTAGAAGCAATTTGTTGGGCTTCAACTTTACGTTCAAGAATTCCATTTATGAATTTCTTTGATGGATTCCGTACTTCACACGAAGTACAAAAAATTGAAGTAATTTCTAATGAAGTTCTTCACGAAATGGTTCCAGATGAATTAGTAGAAGAACACAGAAAAAGATCAATGAATCCCGAAAACCCTGTTCTTCGTGGCACTGCTCAAAACCCTGATGTATTCTTCCAAAATCGCGAAACAATCAATACATTTTATAATGCTTGTCCAGCTATTGTTCAAGAGCAAATGGACAAATTTGCAAAATTAACAGGTCGTCAATACAAATTGTACGAATATATTGGTGCTGAAGATGCTGAGTATGTTGCTGTAATTATGGCTTCTGGTGGAGATGTTACTCGTTCAACTGTAGATTATTTAATTAAAAATTATGGCGAAAAAGTTGGTGTTCTAATTGTTCGTTTATATCGTCCATTTAGCTTGGATACATTTATTAATTCTCTTCCTAAAACAACCAAGAAAATTGCAGTTTTAGATAGAACTAAAGAGCCAGGTGCAAGTGGCGAACCTTTATATCTTGATGTAGTTGATGCTATGTTCCGTGCATTCCAAAATGGTACTGCTCCATTCGAAAAAATGCCGATTATTGTTGGTGGTCGTTATGGATTATCCTCAAAAGAATTCACTCCAGCTATGGCAAAAGCAATATTTGATAATTTAAAACAAGATAAACCAAAAGATAACTTCGTTGTTGGTATTAACGAAGACATTTTAAACACAAGTTTAGAATTTGATAGTAAATTCAATGTTGAAAGCGACCAAGTTTTCAGAAGTATTTTCTGGGGCTTAGGTTCAGATGGTACTGTTGGAGCTAACAAAAACTCAATCAAAATTATTGGAGAAAATACAGATAATTATTGCCAAGGTTATTTTGAATATGATTCAAAGAAATCTGGTTCAATCACAATTTCTCACTTACGTTTTGGTCCTGAGTTGATTAGATTACCATATAAAGTAAGTCACTCAAACTTTGTAGCTTGCCATCAAACAGTATTTTTAGAAAAATATGATGTGCTAAGAACTATCGTTAATGGTGGTGTATTCTTATTAAACACTCCGTTACCAGTAAATGAAATTTGGGATAGTTTACCAAAATCACAACAAGAAACTATTATTAACAAAAAAGTAAAATTCTATGCTATTGATGCTCAAACTGTAGCCGAAAAAAGTGGAATGGGCAGAAGAATAAATACTATTATGCAAACTTGCTTTTTTGCAATATCAGGCGTTTTACCAAAAGAACAAGCAATTGAAGAAATTAAAAAATCAATTGTAAAAACTTATGGTAAGAAAGGCGAATCAATTGTAAAAATGAATTTAGAGGCTGTGGATAGTACTTTAGCTAATTTATTCGTAGTACCAGTTCCAGAATTATCCAATGCAAATTGGGACACTTTACCTCCAATGAGTAAAAATGCTCCAGAATGGATTGCTCGCGTTGAAGGCGCTATTCTTGGTGGTTATGGTGATGAATTACCTGTATCAGCCTTCCCATTAGATGGCACTTGGCCTACCGGCACTGCTCAATACGAAAAAAGAAATATCGCTTTAGAAATTCCAGTTTGGGACGAAAGTTTATGTATTCAATGCGGTAAATGTGCTTTGGTTTGTCCACATGCAACTATTCGAATCAAATCTTATGATCCAAAATTCTTAGAAAACGCTCCTGAAACATATAAACATATCAAAACAAGTGATAAAGAATATGCAGGTGAAGTTTATACAATTCAAGTTGCTCCAGAAGATTGTACTGGTTGCGGTGTGTGCGTGGAAGCCTGCCCAGTTGTAGATAAGAAAGATCCATCACGTAAAGCATTAAATATGGCTCCTCAACCACCACTTAGAGTAAACGAAAGAGACAATTGGGACTTCTTCTTAACAATTCCAGAAAAAGATAGAAATACTATTAAATCTACTAATATTCGCCAACAACAATTACAATTACCATTGTTTGAGTTCTCTGGTGCTTGTCCAGGTTGTGGCGAAACTCCTTATGTTAAGATGGTTTCACAATTATTCGGTGATAGAGCTTTAGTTGCTAATGCTACTGGTTGCTCATCAATTTATGGTGCAAATTTACCAACTACTCCTTGGACTAAAAATGCTGACGGTCGCGGTCCAGCTTGGAATAATTCATTATTCGAAGATAATGCTGAGTTTGGCTTGGGTATGAGATTAGCAGTTGATAAGCAAAATGAAATCGCTTTACAATTACTTCCATTATTTGCTAATGAAGTTGGCAATGATTTGATTAATGATATTGTTAATGCAAAACAAATCACCGAAGCTGAAATCAACGCTCAAAGAGATAGAGTTCAGATTGTTAAAGATAAATTAGCAAATATCAATACCCCTGAAGCAAAAAGATTCAAAATGGTTGCTGATTATTTAGTTAAAAAATCAGTTTGGATTATCGGTGGAGATGGCTGGGCTTATGATATTGGATACGGTGGATTAGATCACGTGATTGCTTCTGGTAAAAATGTTAATATCTTAGTACTTGATACCGAAGTTTATTCCAATACTGGTGGACAAATGTCCAAAGCTTCCCCTATTGGTTCTATAGCTAAATTTGCTGCTGGTGGCAAACCAACTCAAAAGAAAGATTTGGGAATTATGGCAATGAATTATGGTAATGTTTATGTTGCTTCTATCGCTTTTGGTTCTAACGACAATCACACTTTGAAGGCTATTGTTGAAGCTGAAGCTTACGAAGGTCCTTCAATCATTATTGCTTATAGCCATTGTATTGCTCACGGTATTGATATGTCTAATCCATTAAAGAACCAAAAAGCATTAGTTGATAGCGGTCAATGGGTATTATACAGATACAATCCAGATTTGAAAGCAGAACATAAGAATCCTTTCCAATTGGATAGCAAAGCTCCAAAAATTCCTGTTGCTCAATATATGGATATGGAAATTCGCTACAAAATGTTAAGTAAAATCAATCCAGATGCTTACAGAGAATTGTATAAACAAGCACAAACTTTTGCTGAAGAAAGATATAAGTTCTATCAATACCTTGCTGCAAGAGATAACTTTTAATATTAAGGAGAAATAAATATGAATTTAGAATCAAAATATTTAGGCTATAATTTAAGAAGTCCTTTTGTTTTATCGGCTTCACCTATTGCAACTGACATCGACAATCTT
>DYPF01000003.1:0-3042 GCA_020720105.1 Chloroherpeton thalassium | reverse complement strand
AATCCTGGTGCTTACGAACGTGCTCAATATATGCATGCATTAACTAATTACCAATTGAAATTGTAAAAGACAATTCTGAAAATAACAATATCCAAATGGCTGCTCAAGGGCAGCCATTTTTATTTGTGTTTTGATTTACATTATCATTATTACGTCTTTGAGATGCTCGACTGTGTATTCTTGGTTTTTGTAATTAATCATAATAGCATCAAATCTGCATTCAATATCTTCAATACTATTTATCATAAGATAACCTTTTGCGATATTCACTAATTGCTTTTGTTTCCTGGGATTTATAGCTTCAAATCCAGTTCCGTAATTCTCATTTGACCTTGTTTTGACTTCGCAAAACACCAAGACGTTGCCATCTTTTGCCACAATATCAATTTCACCGCTTTGACCAAATCTGAAATTCTTTTTGATAATATTATATCCTAAATTTTTGAGAAATTCAGAGGCAATTTTCTCTCCTTTATCACCAAATTGTTTATTTTGCATAATTAAATAGCGATTAAAATGTTGTTGTGATTATTGTTCAGTTGAATATTTGTCTTGTTCATCTTCTACTTCGATAGGATAATCTCCTGTGAAACAGGCATTGCAATATCCTACTTTTCCACCATTTGGAACAATGCTCATCAATTTTTCTATTGAAAGGAATTTGAGTGAATCCACACCAATTGCATTTCCAATTTCCTCTATACTATTATAATGATTGGCAATAAGCTCTTCTTTACTTGGGAAATCCATACCATAATGGCAAGGAAATTTTACTGGTGGAGAAGTAATTCTCATATCCAACGAGCGAGGATTAGCTCCACGAAGCAAATTAACCAAAGCAATCGAAGTTGTACCACGCACGATTGAATCATCAACAACTGTAATGTGGCGATTTTCAATTATTCCCTTAACCAAACTTAATTTCATTTTCACTTTCAACTCGCGTGCATCTTGGTCGGGCGAAATAAAACTCCTTCCAACATAGTGGCTACGAATTAAACCGAATTCAAACTTTGTTGGATAATTCAACTTATTATTTTGTGTGGCAAAACCCAAAGTTGCAGTATTTCCACTATCGGGAACAGGGATTACATTTACTTTTTCGTCATCGTCTTTAACAACAGGGCTTTCTTCAGCTAATACTTTACCTAACTTTCTGCGGACTTTATCTACATTTTCACCAAAAATTTTACTATCAGGACGAGCAAAGTAAATATATTCAAAGATACAATGCTTGGATTGTGGCGGAGTTTGCTCTAAAATTTTGAAGGATTTGATTTCACCAGTTTTTAGAGTTTCATCATCTATTACAACTATTTCATTATGCTCAACTGAACGGATATATTCTGCTCCAATAATATCAAAAGCACAAGTTTCACTTGCCAACACATAACTATCGCCATCTTTATGCTTTAATTTTCCGATTGAAAGAGGTCTAACTCCAAGTGGATCGCGTGCTCCTATAAGTGCATTATTAGCAAGAATAACCAAACTATATGCACCTTTTGCTGTTTGTAGTGCTTCGGTAATTTGCTCTAATTGTGTCTCTTTTTTACTATGTGCTACCAAGTGCATAAATAATTCACTATCGGTTGTTGTTTGGAAAATAGCTCCTTGCTCTTGTAATGCACGACGAAGTTTGATTGTGTTAGTCAAATTTCCATTGTGAGCCAAGGACATCAATCCAGATTTATAGATAATATTGAAGGGTTGGATATTTGCTCGAGTTGTAGAACCTGTTGTTGAATAACGATTATGGGCAATTGCAGCATTTCCAATCAATACATCTGTAAAGATTCTTGGGTCAGCAAAAACTTCCGAAACAAGTCCAGTGCCTTTATTATATGCAAATCGATTTTTCTTTTTCTTTTCATCATAATAAAATGAAGTGATTCCAGCGGCTTCTTGTCCGCGATGTTGCATAGAAAAAAGTCCATAATATGCCATCAGCGAGGCTTGTGGATGTCCGTATATTCCAAAAACTCCACAATTGCTTTTTGGTTTGTCTATTTCTTTAAATTTTTGTATTTTCATTTATGCTTCTACTAAAATACAAAATTAATTAATTTCACAAAATCAATAATCAATTTGAAAACCAATACTTAGATATTGTGTAAAACTTTTATAAAATTGACCATAATAATCTTCTCCGGAATAATATTCTGCTTTCAGTAGTACTCCCCTATTTTCTGAAGTTTTGAATAGTATTCCACCAACAATATTATTCATTCCAAAGTATTTTCCATCATATCCATTCACTTTGAAATCATAAGCAAGTTGTATTTCTGCTTTTGGCGTAATTGCTTTTTTAAATTCTATTCCCAAATTAGGAATAATCAAGTTCACATCTTTCGGAATATATGAAAACACCGCTGTTATTCCCAAATATGGACGAAATTCCTTTTTGCGATATGCAATTGTAAAATCTACAAATTCGCGGGAATACACAAAAGGAGATTGAAAGAATTTGTCATCTTCAGAGAATCCATCAGATAGATGAGTGGAAATATGCCCCACTCTAACTCTTGATTCTACTTCGGCATTTTCATATTTTGTAATATTACTTGAATTTATTCCAAAATAGAAATCTGTGGTCTCAACTGGAAATTTCATCTTTCCTTCTGAACGCAATTTTGTGAATGTGAAAAAATCAACTCCAATACTCCATTTATATAGCTCCTTATATTGCTTCTGAAATAAATCATAACTTCCGCCAATATCTAATCGTAACTTCTCATCTGAATTTGTGAAAATTACGCCTATTCTACTTTCTTGTATGTTTGCTAATAATGGTTTAAAGTTAAGGTCGAATACTTTGTTATCTGCTTTTATCAAATTGGAATGTGAAATTGTAAGAATTGCTACTAAAATGAGTATTTTTTTCATTTTTTTATAAGTAAATTTTGGAAAAAAACAAAATTATGCAAATAAGTTTATAATTTATTAGATTTAATATAATTTTGTATTAATAAAAATTGCCAAAATGAAATTTCTTTTATTTATAACATTACTTTTTGCTCTGAATATCACAAATTCTTTCGG
>DYPF01000324.1 GCA_020720105.1 Chloroherpeton thalassium | reverse complement strand
TTTATCGGAAAGCCTAATTTGCTTTCGAGCATGATTTTCGAGGAAAAATGAAAATAATAAATAGTTATGACACAAGAAATTAATTATCTTTATAAGTACTATTCATGCGAAGCATATAATTTAGATGCTTTAGCCAATGGTTATTTATGGTTTTCAAATCCAAAAAATTTGAATGACCCTTTTGATTGCAATTTTGAAGGATATCGTGAGTCTATTGCTTTTTCAGCATTCAAAACAAATCATTTTCATAAAATGTATGAATTGTATGAATTGTTCGAAAGTTTTGGAATATGCTCTTTTACTCAAGAGCCAACAAATCAACATTTTTGGTCATTATATTCAGCTAATTATAGCGGCTTTTGTCTTGTGTTCGATAAAATGGAACTTGAAAAAAAATTATTATCTATTGGTATTATAATGGACGATGCTATTTATCTAACGCAACCCATAAATATAGAATCTGAGATAAATAACAAGATTACAGACAACACTAGTGATTCTGAGTTTAAGCATATATTGGAACAACCTTTGCGAAAAATTGCATTTATAAAAAATAAAGATGTATGGGCAAATGAAAATGAATTTCGTGCGTTTCTTGGGGGAATTTGTATCGGAAAAATAGCTTCTGGAGAAAATGATGTTGAGAAATTGAAGAATGGCTACAAAGTACCTATTAAGAAAAATAATCTGCTTAAAGAAATAATACTTGGACACAATATCACAACAGAGAATAAAGCACTAATTATAAACCTTATACAGCATAATTTTCCCGATATTAAATTGTCACAAATTGAACTTGATTTTAAAAATCTTCAATTAAAAGTTGTAGACGTGAGTAATCTATAATTGGACAGAAAAATTTTTTAATCAATGGCAGATGAAGAAGTGTTGTTGTTTAAGCCAAGAAATAATTAGCAACAATCATATTATGTGATTTTTATAATATTTTCACGCTTTGTTATATAAACATATTCGCACAACTATTTCATAATTAGAAAACTATTTCATATATTTGCAATTCGCGAATAGCAAATAAAAGAAAGAAATATGAAGAATCATAATGGAATGCGCCCACAAGATGTGGTTGTTTTGCTTAAGTTAAGCACAATGAAATCCGAAAAATGGCGGGTACAAGATATTGCAGGAGCTTTACAAATAAGTGCTTCGGAAGTAAGTGAGAGTATCCAAAGGAGCAAGCAGGCACGGCTAGTAACAGATAATAAACGAACTATTTATGCAGTATCATTTTTAGAGTTTCTGGTTTATGGGCTAAAATATGTGTTTCCTGTAGCTCCCGGTTCGGTTGTCCGTGGTATTCCTACCGCTCACTCTGCCCCACCACTGAATCAAACAATTGTAGCTTCAAGTACGGATAATTATGTCTGGGCAAGCAGTAAAGGAACTATAAGAGGTCAGGCCATTATTCCACTTTACAAAACAGTTCCCAAAATAGCATTAGAAGACCAAGCGTTGTATGAGTTATTGGCACTGGTAGATGCTATCAGGACTGGTAAAGCGCGTGAAGTAAAATTAGCCATTGAAGAATTAGAAAAAAGACTTAAAGGAGAATAAGCTATGTCAAACATAAATATGCTACACACCGTAGCTCAGGGTCTTGATTATTTATTGCCTCATGTGGTTTTTGTTGGAGGCTCGGTTACAGAACTTTATGCTACTGACACGGCAGCTACCGAGGCTCGTCCTACTGATGACGTAGATTGTGTAATTGAGTTAGTTTCTTATTCAAATCTAAACGACTTGGAAGAAAAACTACGCAAATTGAAATTCGCAAATGATACGGAAAGTGGAGTTATTTGCAGATGGAAATATGCTGGTTTACAAGTAGATATAATGCCGGATGATGAGGCTATTTTAGGATTTAGTAACGAGTGGTATAAAAAAGGAATGGGTCACACGCTGAATTATTCGTTTGCCGATGGTACAAACATACGTTATTTTGAAACTGCTTATTTTTTAGCTTCAAAATTTATTGCTTTGAATGATCGTGGAGGCAATGATTGGAGAACTAGTACAGACTTTGAAGATATTATTTATGTGCTGGATAATCGTATTAATTTATTGGATGAATTGAAAATAACTGATAAAGAAGTATTGACATTTCTGAAATCTGAGTTTGAGAAAATATTGTCAAAAAGTAATACAGAAGAGTTGATAGCTTGCGCATTACCTACAAATTCGGAAAATGAAAGGATTCATTTTATTATAGATGTTATTCAACAAATAGTTGAGATGTAAAATGAATAGAAATTTATCTAAAATCAATCGAATCACTGATTATTTTCAATAAAAAAATAGATTATTTGCAATCAATCTATCAAAGTCACATACCTTCATTTGTTTACAAAT
>DYPF01000323.1 GCA_020720105.1 Chloroherpeton thalassium | reverse complement strand
AACAAATTCATCTTCAGAAGAGAGTGTTTTTTCTTATAACTTTCAAATTGCTGCAAGTGTTGGTGCTGAAGTAGGATTTGAAATATTAGGTGTTGGTACAACATGGACTGCCGAACGAAAACTCTCATATACGATTGGCACAACTTCAGGTCAAACTACAACTTCCACAACCACTCACAGTTACACATTGCAAGACGGAAATGTCGGCGATTATATAAGTGTTGATATTAAAAAACCTAAAACACCAACAGGACCAGTTTTTCTAACTCGAGGCGGTCAAACAATGTGTCCTTATGAAGGTGGTACTTTTACAAAATATTTTCAACCAGGTACACCACTTAACGAAGCAACTATGCAACGTGAAGTTCCGATGATAAATTGTGAAAATCCTATTCAAACAGGTATTCAAGAAGATGATGCTGCTATTTTTAATATTCAACTTGCAAACACAAGCGAATCAAATGATGGTCAGTGGATGGTTCTTTCTATTGATGAAACATCAAATCAGGACGGTGCACTTATTGAAATGGACGGTAGTCCTATTTATAACGGTAGAATGATTTTACTCCCTGCCGGACAAACTATTAACAAAATTGTAACGGTCAAAAAAATTCAACCTGATGTTTACAATTATGAGGATCTTAGAATTATACTACACTCGGCTTGTCAGTTTGACCCAACAGATTTTCAGGCAGATATAGCTGATAGTGTTTCTATTTCGGCTTATTTTATTCCGGTTTGTTCATCTGTTGAACTTGATAATCCAAGTAATTTATGGGTTGTCAATACAAATACTGATACAACTCTTAATTTATTAATTAATAATTATGACCTGAATAATGATAATTTCGAAAAAATTTTAATGCAATATAAATCAACTTCTTCGTCAAATTGGATGACTGATATGGTGTTTTATGTTGATGAAGACGATTACAATGCCGCATCTGAACCTAAAACTTTTATTAACGGACAAAATGTTTTGGATTATATTTTTAATCTTGAAGAAATGCAGGACAGAAATTATGATATAAAAGTTATGTCAATGTGTGCTGATGCAACTATTAATAATTCTGATATTTTAACAGGAATAAAAGATGTTAAACGACCAATGTTATTTGGTTCGCCGCAACCTGCTGATGGTATTTTGGCTCCGGGTGATGAAATTATGATAACTTTTGATGAAGATATTTATGCCGGAAATATTTTGCCTTACAATTTTTCAGTGCGTGGAGTTTTGAATGGTAATGAATTGAAACACGATGCTTGTTTGTTTTTTGATGGTACAAATGATTATGCAAGTGCGGTTTCGGGTGTTAATTTAGATAATAAATCTTGGACTGTCGAATTTTGGGCAAGAAGAGGAAATACGCAAGAAGGTGTTATTTTTTCTCAAAATGATGTTGAAATTGGTTTTAACGCAGAAAATAAATTTTATTTAAAAACTGCAAATCAAACTGTTATTTCAAACCAAACTTTTATCGATTTAGAAACTTGGTATCATTTTTCGGTTACTTATGATTTTGATAGTCAATCGTTTAATATGTATATCAACGATGTAATCGAAAGAGAAAGTGTGCCACTTACTTCTGATTTTGCCGGAAACGGAAAAATGTATGTTGGAAAAAGTAAAGATAACGACAAGTTTTTTAATGGTTATATTCACGAATTTAGAATTTGGGAAGACGCATTGGGTTTTGGAACTCTTTATGCAATGATGTATCAAACACTTAGCGGAAACGAAATTGGTTTAGGTGGTTATTGGTCAATGAGCGAAGCACAAGGTAATGTAGCTATTGATAAAGTCAGAAATCATCATTTAATTCGTTTTGGTGCGGAATGGAGAGTATTTCCTACCGGTTTTGCAAGAACTTTTGATGGTGATGATTATGTTTCTATTAATACCGGTTCTTCGGTTGTTATTTCTGATTTACAAGATTTTACGCTTGAACTTTATTTCAAAGGACAACCACAAGCAAATACTGTGCTTTTCTCTAATGGTAGTGGCAATGGTACTGACTATTCTCCGCCTTTTGAATATATTTGGTTGATTGGTGTAAATTCTAACGGCGAAATTTTTGCAAAAAACAATGGTGTTTCTATAACTATTACAGATACAAATTATTTAGATAATTCTTGGCATCATTTAACTCTTGTTATGAATCGTCAATCAAATACTAATTTATACATTGATGGAAATTTAAAAGCATACAAACAAAGTTCTTTGTTTGGTGGTTTGGTAGGTGCTGATATGACAATTGGTGCAAGAAGACATCAAGTTCCCGGAAATATCAGTTATGACCAATACTTTAACGGTAATATTGATGAGGTTAGGATTTGGAATTTATCTAAAACAAAAAAACAAATTTCGTTGGATATGAG
>DYPF01000322.1 GCA_020720105.1 Chloroherpeton thalassium | reverse complement strand
GCAACATGTTGAATTCATTTAATTTATACAATGTTTCGCCTACCTGAGTAGTTACAATAATTATATGTTATGACAATGACAATAGAACAAATCCAACATAATTTTTATCCTTTCGGGATATTATTGTTAATAATATTTATTTCATTTTGGAAAAAAAACAAATTTTATTGCAAGGTGTATCTATTGTTTACAGTAATGTCAATTGCATTAACAATAGTTGCTTCAATTCCATTTCATTACCACTTTTTTAAGTGGGGTGTTGGATATTTCGATTATCGAACAAATATATATTTTAGTAGTTATATATTAAATTCATATCTATCTCGAAAATCTGATCTGGATTTCATCCAGTCGTTAGCTGATTCATTTGAGTTAAAACATATTAATCATGAACCACTTTATAGATATGGAAAATTAAATGGAAATTATGGTGTCCGGTCAAGTTACATCCATGATGTCAAAATTACAAAACACGATAATTTGTTGTTTTCATATCATCAGGACATGCCAAGTGGTATAGAAACTCAAGAATTAATAGTTCACACTGAGCGCGATGGATATAATATTTTTTTGAAAACAAATCAAATTACTGAAAATTGGATAGAATCATACAGAGGATATGTAGTTGCAATGCTCAGGGGCGAAGTATTCTATGCAAAACCGCACAGAAAATATACAGATTTTTTCTTGTTTAACATTGTTCTATTTTTGTTGTTGACGGTAGTTTTTTGGCACAGAAGATTTAAGGCTGGTGTTAATGAAATTGAAAAGATAGAAAAATTAATATTAGGCAAATAACAATCAAGTCATGCAAATTGTTACTGATAAATTACATAATTTTATATATAAGCAAAAAGATGATGGTAAATTTGTAACCAAAATTCATTCCTTGATCAATGAGTTATTTTTATATATTGAAAAAACAAATAACATTCATATAACAAACAATATCGTGTATAAAAAATTATCCCAAGGGTATGTTGTTATTGACCATAATAATAGAGAAGAAATAGGTCAACTTCATGTGGCATCAGATATTATTAGATTTTTGATCATATCTGATTTTAATGAATTAAATAATACTAATAGAAAATTTAAAGTAACAAATAAAAGAAACTTTATTTCAAAATTTGATATAAAATTTTCGCTAAAACATTTAATTCAAAATATCTCAACCAAACAAAACAAATTTCTTGAAAAGGCTGTTTTTGTTCATAAAGAATTATTGGCATCTGTGATGAATGATGAAGAAATTACGAAAATTTTAAAGCATACATTACAGAATATATTAGGTGACCATAAATCAACATATAATCATCTTATTACTGAATGCGTCAAGCAATTATTGGCAACTGGCTCTATAAAAAAGGACATGATTTGCAACCTGCGAGCTATTATAATTGAAAATTTCAAGAAATTTTTTTTTGAATTCGAATGGTTTACAGAAGTAAGCTCATACGAGGGAGAGTATAAATTCACATCAAACATAGATGGCAGCAATAAAGGAAGAATTTTCATTCATTGTCAAAGATCAACAAAAGTTGACTATTTTATAGATTATATCACAATCAATCATGATCACGATCATCCAGATTTTAAGATAATAAAATATATAAAGCGTAGTGAAAATAATAGGCAATCGCTTGCAAATAAAGGTTATTGTTCGAAATTGTAATTACTAATCCTATTAGGACAACATCATGCCATCATTTCCCACCAAATCAGGTGCTAGTAATTTTGCAGTACGCGTATTTCTCTCACAAATTTCAATTGAGATAGGCAGATTTAACAAAAAAACTCATTTCAAAGAAATTATTACCAAATTTAATAATGAGTGTGCTTATTGCGGAAGCAATAATGATTTGGAGGTAGAACATATAATAGGAATAAACAAGCATGAAGTTGGGCTAAATATTAAGAGCAATGTAATTCCATCATGTCATGATTGTAACGATAATAAACAAAAAAAGAAATTAGATTGGCAGCGTCAACTTGAATTAGTTGTAACGGATAAAAGTGAATATCACAAAAGATATAACAAAATACTTAATCACTTATCAAGCAAAAATGCATCTATTGATGAACATGTTGTTGGTGAAATAAAAAAAATTGCTGAAGAATTATATAAAGAAGTATCAGAAGCAATTGATAAAAAAGTTAAATTAATCAAGCTTAGCTTAAGACCCTGATGAATTTACAATATCTTCTAATATATTGAATTCTTATTTAAAAAACGGCAAACAGAATGTCGAATAACCGCATCAAGACCGACGCCGGGAGGCCGGCGAGGCGCTACGCTGCAAGGTTCTTGGCCGGCGCGGCTTATGCGGAGCGTTCCCGGCGACTGCGTCGCCGGGAATCGCGGCGCTCACTTCGTTCGGCCT
>DYPF01000048.1:5350-14211 GCA_020720105.1 Chloroherpeton thalassium | reverse complement strand
CAACACTAACTTTAGGAAACTGGAGCGGAAAAGAACTTACCCTTAGCTTTGGAGGGAATTTAGCAGGAGTCGATACACTAAATGTAGTAGTCTCTAGTATCACCCCAAAAGCATATGATGCAACTATTTCAACAATACAAACAGGAACAACAACAAATATAGCAGCTCAAAATGCAGGAACAGTAGTAGTTGATTATTCTGGTAATAAAACAATAGATGTATTAGCAGGAACAGGAACTACAATTAAGCTTGATATTGACGGCACAATGGGAGAGGTACTAAAAGTATATGGAAATGTAAGTTTAAATATCGCAAATACTGTAATTATCCAAGGTGGTTTTGGATTTGAAAAATCAACAGCAAATATAAACGTAACAGGTTCACAAACTTCCGTGGAAGTTGATATGCTCACTTTTGGAATGGCTGGAGTCGATGCTTTTGTAGGATATGGCGCCCAAACTACTGATACAAGTGATGATATTGGACTTAAGTTTTCGGATGTCAATCTAGCTTTAGTTATGGCAAAAGAAAAATCAGGTACTAGAAAATGGAGTGCTATTGATTCTACTATTGGAAATGCAGGTATTGTAGGAATATCAGGATTTGATTTATCAGTTAATCAAGCTTCTATTTTGATGAATAAAGCAGCTTCTGATAATTCAGTTATGGATTTTAAAACTAATAGTTTAACTGTAACCACTGGTGTTGATAATCTTGGAGCCACAAGAACCGTCACATTTGATTTAGATGGCAGCCGTGGAGTGATGACAAAAGTTGAAGCAAATATCAAAATTGCAATCGATAGTTTCTTTGTTATTGAAGGTGGAATGGCATTTGAAAAATCAACTCAACAACTTAAAACTTCTGCAGGAAGTGACGTAACGGTTGATATGTTGTCTATTGGTGCTTCAAATCTTCATGCTTTTGCTGGATATGATGATGGGGTTGAGAAAATTGGATTTGAGTTAACAGATGTAAATTTTGCTTTAGTTTTAAATCAAGACAAAGCAAATGCTTCAAGAAAATGGACAAGCATAAAAGCTGATGTTGGGAGTGCTGCATTTATAGGGATTCCTAGCGTAACTTTAGCTGTTGATAATGTCCATTTTGAATATAACAAAAAAGCTAGTTATGATAATTCAACTATTGATTATGCGGCAAAATCTTTAACAGTTTCAAATGGCCCATCAAAAACTACAACTTTTGATATGAGTGGAGCTATGTTAAAAGTTTATGGCCATGCTACTATTAATCTTTTTGATGCGGTTCAAGTTGAAGGTGGATTTGCTTTTGAAAAATCTATTCAAAATCTAAAAGTAAATACCTTAGGAGCTATCAGTGATGTAACTGGTGCTAAAATGCTTAATTTTGGTATGGCAGATGCCAGTGCATTTGTTGGATATGAAGGAGATATTTCAACGTCAGATGATGATGTGGGTGTGCAATTTAGTAATGTTGATTTAGCATTTATTACTGCAAAAGAGGGCAATAGAAAATGGATAAGTGTTGATTCAACTATTGGTTTTGCAGGAATCGTAGGTATTCCTGAGTTTGAATTAAATGCAAGTGATGCAAATATCTTAATTAATAAAAAAGCAATAGATGGAAGTTTAATTGATTATAAGGCTATGAAAGATAGTGGTCAAGCATTCTCGTTCATAACAGGAGTAAATAGTTCAGGTGTTGCACAAACTGTAGAATTTGATATAGATGGAAAAAAAGGTGAACTAATTAAAGTTCAATCAGATGTTGAAATCAAACTTAGTGAGTCAATAACAGTTAGGGGATTTGTAGGATTTGAACAAAGTAAATCAGATATTTATGTGGGAAAAAATACAACAACTTCGCTAGTTGAAGATGCAAATCTTTTATTAATTGAAGGTGGGCATCTGAATGCTTTTGTTGGAATTAGTGGCGCTGGATTTGAACTTGATGATGTTAGTTTCACGCTTACATCATTTACAAAAAATTCAAAAAGCTGGGTAGGTGCAAAAGCAAGTGCAGGAAGTGTTGGACTTGTTGGTTTTGATGATGCTTTAGGAATTAGTGCAAATAGCGTAAATATTGCACTTAATTTTGATGCAAGTGACGGGACAGTAGTTGATTTTGCAAAAACAAAAACTACTTTAAATAAAACTTTTGGAACACTAAGTCGAGGTGGAATAGAACTTGATATGAATTCTGTTGATGGAAAATTTATCAAAGCTTCGGCAAATCTTGACTTATTTGTGTCAAACTTTATAACACTTAATGGTTATTTTGATTTAGAAATGTCAAAAAAACAAGTGACACTTGATAACAATAGTATTGTGAATACTGATATGATAGCTTTTGGTGCTCAAAATGCTAATGCTTTTGTGGGAGTTCCAAATAGTGTCGGATTAAAATTAACGCAAGTTGATTTTCAATTAGCTCTTTTTAAAGAAATTAGTGGAAGTAGAAATTGGACAGCACTTCAAGCATCAGCTGGAGCAGTAGTATTTGAAGGAATACCTGGCATTTCAGTAACTGGAAATAATCTAAATGTTGCAATAAATGTCGCTTCGTCAGATAATAGAACAGTTGATTTTACAAAAACAACAGGAATAGGAAGTAGTGCCACAAAAGTCCTTGACATGATTGGTACTAGCAAAACATTTATAGCAGCAAGTGGGTATGTAAAACTTGAAGCATTTGATTTCTTCTCAGCTGAGGCGAATTTGGTATTTGAAAATACGCAAAAAACTGTTACATTAAATGTGGATAAAAACAAGGATGGACTTGCTGATACAGTAGAAGTTGATATGCTAACAATTGGGGCTATTGATATAAATGGATTTGCTGGGATAAAAGATACAGTTGGATTTGATATACGCAATTTAGATTTAGCAATGATTGTTATGACTGAACGAAATGTGGCAAAAGCTGATGCTAGAAAATGGAGCGCATTAAAAGCAAGTGCTGATAGTTTAAGTTTTAAAGGTGCTTCAACTGTGGCTATTAGTGGAAGTGGAAGTGTGGTTATCAATAAAAATGCTACAGATAACTCTTTGGTTGATTTTACAACAACTAATATTTCTATTAATCCACAAGGTGCAACAACTCCACTTGTATTTGACATCAAAAAAACAGATAGTTCGCTTTTGGCAATTGATGGAACTTTTAGTGTTAAAGTTGCCGATTTCTTAGAATTTGAACAACATTTATCAATCGAATTAGCATTTAAAACTATGAAATTAAGTGATACTCAAACTGTAGATGTTCAATATTTAACTTTTGGAAAAAGCAATATAAACGCTTTCGCAGGTGTTGGTGATTTGGGCTTTAGTGTACAAGATGCAAATATTGGATTTGGTGTCTTTGTAGATATGAAAAATCTTAAAAGATATTGGATTGGGGTAAAAGTAAACTCGAGCAAAGTTGCATTTAGTGGTTCTGATATGTTTGAAGCAAGTGCAACAAATCTTGATATTGCGATAAATACAAAAGCAAACGATGGAAGTTCAATAGATTTTTCACAACAACAAATAGAAGTTAAAGATGGTTTTGGTGGAGTTGTTGGTGGTAGTGGGAATGGCAATACAATTATTACTCTTGATATGAAAGGCGAAACATTACAAGCAAAAGGTGATTTAAAACTCAATATGTTTGATTTTGTTCAAATGGATGGAAATTTCTCATTTGATAAGTCAACTAAAAATGTAA
The DNA here is from genome assembly GCA_020720105.1 of Chloroherpeton thalassium. Lineage (GTDB taxonomy): Bacteria > Bacteroidota > Ignavibacteria > Kapaibacteriales > UBA2268 > GWF2-33-9. The sequence continues at coordinate 10,527 of DYPF01000048.1, read as the reverse complement.
AATTATCAGATGGAAGTAGTGCAACTGTTGATATGTTAGCATTAAGTGGCGAAAATATTGATGCTTTTACTGGGTTTGGAAGTGGTGCTAATAGACTTGGGTTTGCTGTTGATAATCTTGATTTTGCACTGTTTATAATGAGTGAAAAAACAAAATCACTTACTAAAAGAAACTGGACAGCTATGAGCGGAAGTTTAGATTATGCTGGACTTGTAGGTATCTCTGGAATTGAAATTGGCGGAAGCAATTTAAATCTTGCTATTAATATGTCGGCGTCCGATAAAACAACTGTAGATTTTGCCAAGACAACAACTCTTACAATTCCTCAAAATATAAATTTTAATTTTGACCCAAAATTAGGAAGTTTTATTAGTCTAAAAGGTTTATTTGATTTTGACGCTTTTGATTTTGTATCTTTACCTAAAAAAGCTCTTGATTTTACAGTGAAATTAAACTCAGTAACTCTTTCAGATGGCTCAACTACAGCAGTTTCGATGCTTTCTATGGCAGTAATTGATTTGGATTTCTTTGTTGGTATTCCTGATACTTTTGGATTTAATTTTGATAATACAAGTATTGGTGGATTGTTTGCATTATCAGTAACTGGTGAAAAATTTGCAACCATTCAAGCACAAACAGAGAATTTTGCCTTTGTTTCACCATTACCTTTTACACTATCGGCGGATAAATTAGAATTAGGTGTAAATTTTGGTACAAATAATCGAGTTATTGATTATCTAGCCGAGCCGATTACAGTTCAAACAGGTATAACAGCAGGTGGGATAAATATTGGTGGAAGCAGTGATTTTACATTTACAATGGATGGGAAAAGGGGGATTAGCGCAAGCGTTGATATTACAGGAGCCAAACTTGGGGTCGATGCTTTTGTTCATGTGAGTGGAGATTTCTCAATCAATGCTGGACTTTCAACTATTAAAGTAACAACGGCATCAAATTCTATTATCCCAAATATTAATCCAATACAAAGTGTTCAATATGTAACTTTAGATATGAGTAATGTAGATTTATTTGCAGGGATTGGCGGAATATATCTAGGTGAAAATGATACTAGAAATTATGGTAGCCCGATTGGAGTTTATGCAAATAATATAAATGCTGCACTAGCAGTATTTAAAGGGGCAGATACTTTTAATAAACAAAGTAAATATTTTGCTTTAAAAGCTGATGTTGCTGATATGGGAATAATTGGATTTGGCCCACTTTTAACTGCAAATTTTAGCGATGTTGAGGTGGCTATCAATTATGCAACAGGGACAACAAGCTGGATAAATTTTCAAGAATCATTTGCAACTACCAATGGATTGCAAATAAAAGATGCAACAAAAACAAAAACTACAACACTGGACTTTACTTCTAAGTTTATGTCAATTCAAGTTGGAAATGCTGAACTTAATGTTGCTGAATTTTTAACATTAGAGGGTTCATTTGCAATATCAAAGGGTGAAGTAATAACGGCGGATGTTTATACTGGGGATTTATCAACACTTTTAGGAGCAGCCTTACCAGCTGGTTTTAGTGGAAGTGTTGTATCAAATGTTTCTCTTGAAACTTTAAATATTGGTGGTATGGATTTAAATGGATTTGCTGGAATTGGTGGGGAAATAGGACTTAAAATAAATAATGTTGATTTTGGTATGTCGATAATGACAACAACTCTTATCCCAACTCCTATTAAATTTTTGTCAGCAAAAGCTACGATTGAAAGTGCTGGACTTGTTGGATTTGGGGATTTAATTGATTTAGATGTAAATAATATTGAAGTAAATATCAATACTTCAACAATAACAGGTGTTCCACCTTTAGTTATGGCACTTGCTCGTATGCCTTATGTTGATTTGAGTACAACCAATATTACAATAGCTGAAAGATTAGCTAAAACTAAGAAATATTTAGCAATAGAGACAGGAAAAGAGATAAATGGTATAGCACAAACTATAAATCTTGGTTTTGATGAGGAGATTATTCAAGCTAAAATTGGTTATGCACATGGAAATGTTGCCGGACTTTTAAATATTAGTGGTTCACTTGCTTTTACAAAAAGAGGAAGTGAAACGGTCACAATGAGTGATGGAAGCTCAAAACAAGTGATGTCATTAGCACTTGGTGGAGTTGATATTTATGGTTTTGTCGGGGTTAGTGATGGAAATGGTTATTGGGTTGATTCAAATAATGATGGATTTATTGATGATAAAGATACTCCTGATGATGATGCAGTTGGACTGGCTATAGAAAAGATAGATTTAGGTCTTGTTTTGATGAGAAGTGCTGATATTACAAATCCAAGAATTTATGCTGGAGCAAAAGTAGATTTATCAAGTGCAACTCTTATTGGATTGTCTGATGTTTTATCAATGCAAGCTAAAGATTTGAGTTTAGTTTTAAATCAATCAATTGATAGTGTGGTTGTTGATTTTTCAAAATCAGGATTAAATGGTGGGGCTTATGAAATCTCAACTGGAAAAGTTGTCGATGGAGTGGAGCAAACTATTTCTTTAGCTTTAAACGAAAGAATTATAAAAGTTTCTGGAAATGCCACTATTACCGCTTTGAGTCTTTTGGAAATCGATGGAAATTTCAACTTTGAGATAACACAAACAAGACTTATTATAAATGTGGATGCCATGGCAAAACTTGGTGATTTAGCTTCATTTGCGATAAAAGGGGACTTAGAGACTGGTTTGGAAAATAATGAAAATCCATTTTTTGCGATGAAGGTTGCTGTTAATCTAGATTTTGATATGGCAAGTGTTATCAATATCCAAGCAGGTGGAGTTTTAGAAATAAATACAAGCTCAAGCGAATCTCATGCGGGGGTTCCAGTTGGAAGAAACTTCAAACTTTCACTTGATGGGAATATGAATATTTTAGGATTTGAAGGGATAAAATTAAAAGGGGATATTTCATTAGAAAATAAACTTTTCCAACTCAAAATTGATGAAGCAAAATTAAACTTCTTTAATTTTACCACTATAGAAATGGATGGATATATAAGATCAGATGGTTATTTCAAACTTCATGGAAAAGCTGAGACAAATATAGATTTATCAGTTATTGTATTAAATGCTGGAATAGAGATGACAATAGCAAATCCACTTGACCCAATGGATTCTATATTTGCCCTTAAAGTTTGGGGAAGTGTGGCATTGCATCTTGATTTTGGATTCTTTAAAGTAAATGAGACATTGGCAGGGATTGAAGGTGATGTAAATATTTATGCAAGTGCTGCTGATATGAGTTTGGCTATAACTTTTATGGGTATAGATTTTTCAGCAAGTACAGCTTGGAGCTGGGGGGCGCCACCTGTTATATCTACTAAAGTTGGAGATACGGTCTATCTTAATATGGGACAAAGAGGACAAGACTCTAGAGGTGATTTATACAAAAAAATCACATCTGAAACTTACAATATCAAAGAAGATGCTAGCGGAAATATATTGGTTAGTTCTTTGGGAGTTACAAATACTTATAGTGGAGTTAAAAAAATCGTTGCAAATGGTGGAGATGGTAATGATGTGATTATACTCGACCCGAGTGTTAAAAATAATATCGAACTTCAATTTGATGGAGAAGCTGGAGACGATATATTTTTTATAGGTGGAGGTTCATCAACTTCTGTAATTTTTGGAGGAATTGGAAAAGATAAATTTACAGGTGGTAAAACTTCAGGAATTCATTATGATGGTGGTGAAGGAGATGATACATTTACAGGAAGTGATGCGATAGAATATATCGATATGGGAGCTGGAAAAAATGATATTATTGCTGGAGCTGGAAATGATATTATCTATGCAAGAAGTGAGACAGATACTATTTATGCCGGACTTGGAGATGATACTGTTTATATTTATAGTGGTGGAAAAATTTACGGTGACGGTGGGAATGATAGTTTTATAATCGATTCATTAGCTACAAATTACACAACTTCTATTATTGGTGGAAGTGGATTTGATACTGTTAGGCTAGGCACTATTACAAGTGATAGTTCTTTAAAATTTGGAATAAATAAATTTGCCTACAAAAATAGAGTTATAGATTTTGATGGGTCAGTTGATTTGGTAAATGTCAAAGACAATGCGACAATAACTACTTTTGATAACTTTGCTACAAATTCACTTTATGATTGGAGTGAAACAAGTTTACATCTTGAAACTCTTGGAGTATTGAATAGTTCACTTGTAACAATTAGCCATAAAAATAGTGCTTTTAGCCTGATTTCAAATGGAATAATAGGCTCTATAAACAGTGAAGCAAAATATCTCTCAATTGTAAACAATGGAGCAAATAATAGTGATATAGTAGTTTTTGAAAAAGATTCTTTATCTATTATTGATGAAGGAATTTATGCAAAATATGGCAATATCAAACTCGATTTATCCGCAAAAGATTCTTTACTAACACTTCTTGGTGGAACTATTTCAACTATTGCAACAGGCAAAAATATTGAAATTATTGCAGATGATATTGACTTTAATTCAGGAAGAGATAAAGTTGTTGGGGTCGGAGAGATTTCAATATTAGCAAAATCAGCAACTCAAAATTATAAACTAGGAACTGCAGGAAGTAGCAAATATGGAGATGATTATTCAGCTGGAATTGCAGACGGATATATGGATTTTTCAGCTAAAGATTTTGATGCTTTAGCAGATACTTTCGCAACAGTCAATATCGGACAAAAACTTAATGGTGTTGTTATGTATGTTGGCGATATTGAAAATAAAGAGTTATCAGCTGGGCGAAACTACAATGCAAAACTTCAAAACACAACAACTTTAAATGCTGAACGAATAAATATTGTTGGAGATGTTCAAGCAAATGGGACAATCACACTTAATTCAAGATTGCTTGAAATTTTAAAAACAAATCTTCATAATCCTATGGGAATACCAGATTCTGGAATAAGTGGAAAAATAATCAATCTTAATGTTGATGAGCAAATGGTTTTATCAGGTTGGATTAAAGCAGAAGATAGAGTAAATATCAATATTTTAAATGCAACTGGTCAAAATGTTATGGTTGGATATGGGAGTGAAGCCAATGGCTTTACGGCTGATAAAAATAGTGTTCTTTCGACTTCAAATACTAATGGTCAAATCACTATAACTTCAAAAGGCTCAATAATAAGTGCTACAACTTTTGAAACATTTGGAGCAAATTCA
>DYPF01000048.1:0-5250 GCA_020720105.1 Chloroherpeton thalassium | reverse complement strand
TTCAAAAGGCTCAATAATAAGTGCTACAACTTTTGAAACATTTGGAGCAAATTCAACTATTGGTTTAAATACTTCAAGCGGAGGAATTACAATTCTTGAGGGAGGAACAGTAAGTTCAAAAAAAGCTAACAGCACTATCAATTTTAATTCAGCAGATTATATCCACCTAAATTCAGGCTCAGCTGTGATTTCAGGAGCTAGATTTGATTATGTTGGCTCAACTCCAGTTGCAGTAAAAGTTGGAGAAAATGGTGCTATAAATTTAAATGCTGGAGGAGAACTTGAACTTTCTGGCTCACTAACTGCAAGCGGAGAAATAGTTTTAAATGCTACAAATTCTACAAGTGATCATGCTGAATATTTTGACACAATCAACGGCAAAACAATAGCTAGTACAACTTCAAATATTGAGGTAATTTTATCTGGGCTTGAAAATGGAACTTTAAATGTAAATCTAAAAAATCTATTTAGTGCAAATAATTTAACTCTTGGAGATGGTGCAACAGTTACTTCTGTTTCAAATTATGTTCCATTTAGTTCACTTACGCAAACTCAAAAAAATACAATAGCTTCAAATTTGGGATACACAATTTTAGGAAGTGATGAAAAATCGTTTTATTATAATGCAACAACAAATACAATTAAAGATACTTTGGCTTTAGGAAATAGTGTTTCAAATAGTACTGGATATACTTACTATAGCGGACAAGTTTATTTTAATGCAACAACAAATAATTTTAAAACAACTTTTATAGAAGGCAAACAACCAGACTATAAAAACAGCGATATTGTTTGGGAAAGTGCTGGAATACCATCAACAAACGCTACTTTTGAAAGTTTAACTACGGCTCAAAAACAAGTTGTGATGGATACTTTGGGCTATAAATATGATGTAAAACTCCAAACTTATTACAATTACAATGCACCAAAAGATAAACAATTTGTAAAAACATTAATACAAGGTGAAGCGACAAATTATACTAATAGTGATATTTATTGGGGAAATACAGGTATTCCCTCAGATACTGCAACATTTAGTTCTTTGAGTTTGGCTCAAAAAGCAGTCGTTGCAAAATCGCTTGGATATGAAGTTTATACAAATGTTTACTATGACGAAAATGCAATAGCTTCTAAAAAAATAGTAAGCGGATTTGGAAATGCTGATTATTCTTTAAGTGATATTGATTGGTCGGGAGTAGCAAAACCAGCAACTGGGACTACTTTTGAAAATCTAAGTTTAGCGGCTCAAAAAATAGTTACTGAGTCATTAGGATATACAAAAGTTGATGGAGTTGGGTATCAATCAGGCAGTACCGTAAAGCAAACATTTATTGAAGGTGTGGATTATTCAAATTCAACTATGAAATGGAGCAAAATAGAAATTCCTACTGAAACTGACTTTAGTAAAATGAGTGCTGAACAACAAAATGTGATTTTAAAAACACTTGGATACACACAATACAACGGCACTTATTATTATAAATCAACAGCTGATGTTTCAAAAAGATTGGTGCAAAGTTTTACCAATGGAGTTGATTATTCACAAAATAGTGTGGCTTTAAATGGTGACCAAAAATCAAATAGATGGATTGTAACGGATGGAATAAACGAGTATATTGTTTATGGGAATGATTCAGATGGAAACGGCACACTAAATAGCATAGATATTCAATCACCACATAAGCTTCTAGGGCAAAGAGGCTATGGATTTTTATTATCTGGAACCATAACTTCACTAAAAGATGGTGCAAATATGGTTATTAGCACTGATAAAGATGCGATAATCAGAGGTAATATCAATCTTTTGGGTAGTTCTTCAAATCTCACAGTTCAATCAGATGCTTGGACTTATTGGGAAGGAAATGCAAATGTTTCGGGGAATATCAATATTTTTGGTGGAGTTGAATTAAATGGAGATATTTCAAGTAATGCTAAAGCTACAAGTTTATATATCGCTGATACTTCTACAATAAATACAATAAATGCAAACACAACAATCACTTTAAAAGCAGGTCGTGATGCTGATATTTTTGGAAGAGTTGTGGCTGGTGGGACTATTGGTTCTCTTGGAGTAACTTTTAGTGGAGCAAATTCAAATGTAATTATTACAGCTGGAGAGCAAATAAATATTGATACAGCAATAGTTGCTTCAAAAAATATTTTACTTCAAACAATCAAAGTAACTTCATCTGATGATAATGGTTATGGGGTGATTATTTCAAAAGCTGGTGGATTAAATAGTGGTGAAAATATCACAGTTGATGCAATTGGCGGTATGAGTATCATGGGAAGTATGTATGCTGGTACTGAAATTTTTAAAACCAATTCAGGATTTAATTATGTTTGGAATGACAAGTATTCAAATATCTTACTAAAAAGTGCTTCGGAAATTTATCTTGGTGGTATGGCTAAAACTCAAAGTGAAGGCATAGTAGAAGTTGGAGCAACAATAGCTGCAAATAACAAAGTTGAAATAATAAGTGGTAAAAATCAAAACAATGAAGGTATAAAATTCCCAGCTTCATCAGTTATTTTTACCCACAATTTAAATGGTGTTATCTCACTAAAAACAACCGGAAATGCAGTTATCACAGGCGTTATGGCATCTGGTGGTGAAGTGGTTGAAAGCTATGATAGTTTGGGGATGTTGCTTGGAAGCAAAGTGAATAGTTTTGGTGGAAATTCTGAAATTAGTATCACTTCAGATAAACAAATCACACTTACAAGGGATTTGTATGCTGGAAAATCTATCACACTAATAGGAGGTGTTGCAACTCCAAATGAAAATGATCCATTTTCAAGCTATGGTGTTGTTGTTGGTGGGACAGTTCATCTTAAAACAGATATGAAAAATTCAACCATTACAATAGCTTCAAAAGGCGATACGATAGTAACAGCTCCAGCTTGGATGCAAGAGATAAAAGCAGACAATTTTACAGAATTTGCAAATGGCAAAATTACTAAAGATGTAACACTTAAAATAGAGCTTAATCTTGGAACATCAAGTGCGACAAAATCTGTGTTAATAAAAGCTAGCGACACAGTCAATAATAATGGTCTAGCAGACTTCGTAAGTGATATTCAAGCGGCAATTAACTTATCTTTTGGATTTAATAGTAACTCACCAGACATCAAAGTGAGACTAAGCGATGGAAGAGTGATGTTTACTACAAGTGGATATGAGATGAAACTTTTATCAGCTGGAAGTATTAATGGCAGCGCTATAGGTTTCTCTGGGCTAAGTTTATCAAATGCCGTATCTTCAAGAAGTTTTGCAATAGATGCTTCGCAAAGTGGTTCAGTCGTAAACATCGGAAATCGTACTGGCATAAATGGCAAAATTGAAATATCTGGAAATATTAGAGCTAGTAGTGCAATCAACCTTTATAGCGGTGAAAAAGCTGATGGGAGTCAAAACTTTACCTTTGGTGCAACAGGTGTTTTAGAGACATTAAGTGGAAGTATCGTGATGAATCCCGGAGATTATGGGGTGTTGGAGGGGACACTCATAGCACGAGGTGAAACTTCTGATGTTGTGCTAAATTCTAAACATAGTCTTGATATAAAAGGGAGCATAATAGCAGGTAGAAATATATCTATAACAGCTGGAACTAATGTAGAAGCTGGTACTTCAAGCATCACAACATATGGCACAAGCAAGCTTCAAGCTGGAAATAGTATCAATATCACAGGGCTAAATAATGTAAATATCAATAGTTTAATTGGTGGAAATGATAGTCCAAATGTTTCGCTTATTTCATTGGCTTCAACTTCTGGAAAACTAACTTTAGAAAAAACTTCTGGGCGAATAGAAACTGGAACTTCACTAATATTATCTGGAAAAGATGTAGATTTAGGTGGAGTTATAAAAAGTACAAAAGTGACCACTTCTTTAACTGATTATGAATTAGAAATAAAAACAACAGGTGCCGTATCGCTTCATGGAGAGATAAATATCGCTGGATCATTTTTAGTCGATACAAAAGGGGATATTGAAATTTATAACTTCACTTTGAAAACTTTAAGTGGACAAAACATAGCACTAAAAGCACTTGGAAATATCAATATAGGAACAACAAATCCTATTGCAAATCAAATAAGTACAAAAGTAGTAACTTTAACATCAGACAAATTTATCACTCTCAAATCTGGCAAACTATTAAATATCGGAGCAGATGCAAATATAGAAACAGTTGGAGCAAATAGTAAAATTAATATTTTGGCTGGAAGTTTTATCGCAGTTGGGACAATAGAGGCAAAAGGGACAAATTCAACTTTAAATATCACAGTTGATGGCTTGATGGTTTTGGGTGGAAAAGGAATTGATGAAAATTTAGCTTTGGTTGACAGAGGAGCTAACTTAAAAGCAGATAGCAATATTGTAATTAATTCAGGTAGAAATGCAAATGCAAATGCAAATGCAAATGTAAATGCAAATGCTTTTGTAATGTCTAATTTAAGTTTGATAGAGTCTAAAAATAGTGCTGTTACTATCTCTTCTGACGAAATGCAAATAAATGGAGTTATAAGAACAACTAGCACAGGCGGAGATATAGTCATCAGAAGTAATTCAAGTATATATATCAACAATCTTATCTATGCTACAAATTCAATAAATTTAAGTGGCGGTATAAACAGTAATACTAAAATAGGTATTTATATAGATACAAAAGGTTCTATAAATACTTTTGAAAATGGAACTGTAACTATTACTTCAATAGATGGAATTTATAATAAAGGGGTAATTGGAGAATCGGAAATTATCAATGATGAGTTGGTAGCTACTTTAAAAACGGTTGACATTACATCTTCAAAAGGAGACATTACAATTGCTGGAAGTGTTGATGCAAAAGAGAGTATCAATGCAAAAGCGATGAATATAAATGTTTTATATCCAGGGAGATTTTATGCAACAGATATGAACTCAACTATAAGATTAAATGCAACACAGCAGATATTTATCGATGCAAATGGTGTTGTAAATGCTGATAAACTTATCCATCTTTATGGTTCAACATTAAAAGTTTCAGGAAATATTGATACAAGAGCAACATCAAGCAATGTTTATCTATCGGCTAAAAAATCAATTGAAGTTAAAGGCACTATAGATACTCAAAATATCACAGCTTATAGTGGAGTTTTAAATGCTTGGAATATGAATGATATAGAAACTTCAAAGGCAAAAGTGACTAAAAATGATTTGCTAAGTGGAACTATTTCTATTTTAGAAAGCGCGCAAATTAATGCATC
>DYPF01000321.1 GCA_020720105.1 Chloroherpeton thalassium | reverse complement strand
CAGTATCAATACGAACAGGTAATGTAATTTGAAATTTACACACTAATTTGAACGCTATCTTTTATTAAAAATATCTATTGACTCAGGTTATTATTATTATTACTTTACCTGTAGCGGCGGTGATTTGGTATAGTTGTAACTGATGTGTCCTTTTTTGAGTTTGAAATTTTAGATATAACAAATTAAAAATGTAAATTATATTTTGGATAATCACAAAAATATAGCAATGAGGACTTTAGCAGGAATAATTTTTAATTTAATAAGATTTCTATCAGTTTTATACTTCCTAATTTATGATAAAAAGTTGGGGTTTTCCCCAGTTAAATCCAAAAATATGCACTTTTTGCACTTTTTTTACCATTTTAGAAAAAAATTCAGTATTTTGACATATATGATTAAAAATTAAAAATGAAATTAAAGATATTAGAAAAATAATATTGATGAAATAAAAAATATTTTTAAACCTTGGAAGCCGTAATAAACCGGCATTTGAGATAAAACAAAAATAAATTATTAAACTATGAAAAAATTATCTTTATTTTTTGCCTTTGCAATATTATTGTTGAATATTGCAAATAATTACACGTTTTCTCAATGGGTACAATTAGAAGGTTCTTATGATGGATACATGACTTGCTTTGCAAAATCAGGGGATAATATCTACGCAGGTTCTTTCTATAAAGGGGTATCATTTTCCTCAAACAACGGACAGAGCTGGATTCAAACCTCATTGGGGAATATTGATATCAGGGCAATTGCAATTTCAGGAAACTACATATTTGCAGGCTCATCTACGGTTCTTCCGTGCGGGACCGGATACCTTTATGTATCATCAAACGGAGGAAAAAACTGGAATCAAACCGGATTAAATAACATTGGAATAAGGTCACTTATTGTTTCCGGAAACCAAATTTTTGCAGGTACAGAAACAAATGGAATATACCTATCATCAAATAACGGACTAAATTGGCAGCATAGAGGGTTAGATAGCCAATTCGTGCGTTCGTTGGCAATTGAAGGTAATTCTATTTTTGCAGGAACAATGAATGACGGAATTAGGATTTCAACAAACAGCGGATTGTATTGGTCGGAAACAGCTATAAATAATGGGGCTATATATTCAATTGTAACAAGCAATAATAAAATCTATGCAAGTACTTCGAATCACGGTATAGTAATCTCTTCAAATTCTGGTCAAACCTGGTCACAAACAACAATTTGCTCAAATCTTGTTAATTCGCTTTTCTTGAAAGGCGATACGATATATGCAGGTGCCGGTTTAAATAACGGAGTATATTATTCTACAAATTCAGGCCAAAACTGGATACAAACTTCTCTGAACAATAAATCTATTTATGCGATTCTTTCTAATGGGAATATTCTTCTTGCAGGAAGTTTTAACTCAGGGATTTATTTTTCAACTGACAATGGGAGCAGTTGGAGAAAAACCGGTTTAAATCCGGGAGATGTCCGGAAAATTGTTTCACAAAATGAGAATATGTATTCTGGAACAGTTGATGGATTGTTACACAGCTCTAACAACGGTTTGAACTGGCAGCAAATACGCTTTAATGATACTTTAATTTACTCATTGGCAGTGTTAAATAATAATCTTTTTGTAATTTCTCAATTTGGAGTTTTCAAGACATCAAACGGCGGCATTAACTGGTTAAAAAATAATATTGGTAATAATAATATATTTGCTTTTGAAACATCAGCAAATATGTTATTCGCAGGAAGTATGGGTGCAGGTGTATATGCTTCCTCAAACAATGGAGATAATTGGATACAAACTTCTTTAAATGATAAGAGCATTTATTCTCTAAAATTTTCAGGCGGAATATTATTCGCGGGGACAAACTTAAACGGAGTATTAAAATCATCAGATTACGGGCAGACATGGTCTCAAACATCTTTAAACGATAAAGCGATTGCTTCGATTGAGGTATCGGGAAATTTAGTTTTTGCCGGTACTTATTATAATGGCGGACTGTTTATGTCAACAGATAGCGGAGAAAATTGGAACCTGACATCTCTTGAAAATCAGACAGTAAATGCCCTGAAAATTTACGGAAATAATTTATTTGCGGGAACTGAAAACGGAGTATTTATGTCAACAAACAACGGACAAAACTGGATAGAGAAAAATCATGGTTTTTTCTTCCCTGAAAAAGTTTATTCTTTGAGTATAATAAACAATTATATCTGGGCAGGAACAAAAGACAATTTTATTTATAGAAGGCAAATAGAAGATATTACATCTTCAGTGAATAATACTGAAATCATACCGGATAGTTATCAATTATTTCAGAACTATCCGAATCCGTTTAATCAATTATCAATAATTCAGTTTAAAGTTCCTTCACTGTCATTCCCGAATGCTTCTATCGGGGGGTACCCTCT
>DYPF01000047.1:11928-14264 GCA_020720105.1 Chloroherpeton thalassium | reverse complement strand
ATAGTATTCAATATAGTCTCTAAGTTCATCTTCAAATTCATTTATTGATTTGAATGTTTATAAATATAATAATAGGCATAATATGCTATAAATCCCCAGCGAAAGTGGGGATTTTTTGTTGATATTTAATTGAATGAATGATTAATTTAATTAAATGAATAAAAAATGTATTACTTTATTAAAAAATTCAATATTTTTTCTTCTAAGCTATGTTTCTTGATTTTGCGATTTGCTGACATTATTTGCCCCATTATATTTGTGTCTAACTTTTTTGGGTGCAGTTAAGCCCACTTGAGAGTGGAATTTACTCAAATCCCTCAAACCAATTACCCATAATTTTGTGGCAGTTCGGCAGGATGTAAATTAGGAATTAGCCATTTAATGCTGCTTTAGCTACTGTAAAACTAAATTTTGAACCTTTGCCAAAAGTACTTTCAACAGTAATTTTTCCTTTATTTCTTTCAACAAAAGTTTTGCAAATACTTAACCCCAAACCTGCAAGTCGGCGTTTTTGAGTGCCTAAAAGTAAACTATCATCAAAATCAAAGAGATGCTTCATTTTTTTGTGTGGTATCCCTTGTCCAAAATCTTGAATGTGAATTTGAATAAAGTCACCAATATCATCAGAACTAATGATAATCTTGCTATTGTTCAAAGAATACTTAACTGCATTCGAAAGTAAATTCCTAACAACCGAAGAAATCATAAATCTATCTATAATGCAATAAGTTTTTGGGACAATAGTGGAAATAATCTCAATATCTTTACTTTTAGCTTGGTTGATATAAACTCCAATCGAATCTTGAACTATATTATTAATATCAGTAATTTCGAGTAAGAAATCCAACTTTCCTGCTTGAGCTTTCGACCATTCAAGTAAATTATCAAGCAAATTTTTAACAGAATAAATTTCATTACTCATTTGCATTACATAATTTTTAACTTGCTCGGGTTGTAATTTATCGTAATAATTTGTAAAAATATCAGAAGTAGTAATCAGTGCGGTTATGGGCTCTCTCAAATCATACCCAATAATACTAAAGAATAAGTCTTTTTCGTGATTTGATTTGACTAAATCAATCTCAATTTGTTTTCTGGATGTGATATCGCGGGCTAAAAATACAACTAATTTTTTTCCATTTGAGTTCGGGGTACTTATTGGTGATATAATTGCTTCAAAAAACTTAAATCCACTTAATGCTTCAAGTTCATAAGTAATTATCTGAGGCATATTATATTCAAGAGCTTGTTTTACAGATTTGTTGAAATAATCTGCTGTTTCCTTTGGAAAGACTTCAGAAGAATTTTTGCCAATAACTTGATCAATTGGTGCATAAAGCAGTTCTGGATTTGAAGTATAAACACTCTGGTAAATTCCATCTTCATCAACAATGATTAACAAATCTGGTATAGCTTTAATAATAGCATTTAATGTATCTTGCAAATTTTCTTCAATCGTTATGTCCTCAATAGTTCCTTCGTAATATTCAATCTCTCCGTTAATTCCTCTAATTGCTTTTGAATTTTCTCTAACAATTATTGAAGAACCATTTTTGTGATGCCAAATTGATTTCTCACCTTTAATTTCTCCGAATTTTAACATTTTTTGTTTAAAAGATTCACGACCTTCTGCTATTGGATAGTCCTTGCTCTCCAAATTCAGATTAATTGCTTCCTCTATTGATTGATAACCAAGCATTTTAACTAATGCATTATTAGCCATAAGCAATTTTCCTTCAGGAGTAGTTCTGTAAATACCTATTGGAGACTGATCGAATATGCTATGGAATTTTTGTTCACTTTTTTGCAGCTCAATTTTAGCAAGCCGTGTTTCGGTTACATCAGAAACAGCAAGTAAATAATGGGTAGATTTGTTAAATTTATCATCTAATTTGCTAAAATCAATTTTGATATATTTATTTTCGTGCTTTTGATTTATATGTTTAACTATAGAAAATTCGGAAGTGTGCTTATTTGGTTCAGAAATTAAGTTTCTGATAAAGTCAAAATCTGTAGCAGAAAGTAAATCTTTTAAAGATGTATTTATAAGTAAATTTGATTGCTTTCCTAATATCTTTTCAATGGCTTCGTTGGTTTGTTTTATCTCAAAATTATCATCTAAAAGCAACAGACCAATAGGAGCAAATTGGAAAAGAAGGTTAAATTTATTTAGCAAAACTTCAATTTCTTGTTTTGATATTATTAGTTCTTCGTTTTGCAATTCTAATTCATACCTTGTGGCAATAAGCTCATCATTTTGTAATTCTAATTCTGCAGCTTGAGTTTGTGCTTTATCTTGTAGATAATTATATTCTAATAGACGTTCATTTAAAAGT
>DYPF01000047.1:0-11828 GCA_020720105.1 Chloroherpeton thalassium | reverse complement strand
TTTTCAAAATGTTGATAATCCTTGAGCGAATTCCAGTCTCCACCCCAGATCCAACCCTTTTTCTTCAATTCTAATGTGATGAATGTTGCCGAAGTTATTGTACCTTTGGCACTTTTATCATAATTCGAACCCTTTGGAGAAATAGAGCCATCATTGTAAACTGCTGGATTCTGGAAAGGATTGAAGTCTATAGCAATTCCATAAGAATGTTTGGATACTCTGGTTGTGCCTGCAACTGCACGATAATTGAAAGCTGAAGTGTTATTGTCTTCCATCGATGCATTGTCCGACCAACCATATTTTACAATTGGAATAACTTTATCTATCGGAAATTTTTCTTCTTTTATTAAATTAAATATATATTCAACATCACTTTTCAAATCTTTATGAATAACAATTTGCCCTTGATGTAATTTATTATCAAATGAATAGTATTGAACATCTAACAGAATTAAATTCTTTGTTACGCTGTCTGGTGCTTTTGTTCCAGCAATCGCTTCCTTAAAAGTCATCTTAGAATCAAAAATTATATCAGAAGCTAAACTAAAATTATTTATTCCAATTATAATAAATAAACTAATTAAAACATTTACAAAATAAATTCTATTCAATTCTAATACCTTGTATTTTTTATTAAAACAGGTGAATAATAAGATAAATTTTCAATAACTTTTCCTGTTCCTCTAACCACAGCTTGTAATGGATCGTCTGCAATATAAACAGCCATTCCAGTCGCTTGCGAAATTCTCTTGTCCAATTCTTTAAGGAGTGCGCCACCACCAGAAAGGAAAATGCCTCGTTCCAAAATATCAGAAGCCAATTCAGGAGGAGTTTGCTCTAATAACCTTAGAATACCATTAACAATATCAGTTATTGGTTCTGTTAATGAATTGCGAATATCCACCGAAGAAACTACAATCATTTTAGGAATACCAGTTACCAAATCACGACCTTTTACTTCAATTTCTAATTCTTCTTCTAATGGAGCGGCAGAACCAGTTTTATGCTTGATAATCTCTGCTGTTCTTTCTCCAATTAATAAGTTGTGTGTTCTACGGAAGAATTGAATAATATTATTGTTCAGTACATTTCCAGCAATGCGTAGCGACAAATCTGCCACAATTCCCGCTAAAGAAATTACTGCAATTTCCGAAGTTCCACCACCAATATCAACAATCATATTGCCAACAGATTGATGAACTTCCATACCAATTCCTATTGCTGCAGCCATTGGTTCGGCAATCAAGTGTACTTCACGGGCACCAGCGTGTTCGGCACTATCGCGTACAGCTCGTTTCTCTACTTCGGAAATACCCGAAGGCACACCAATTACAACTCGTCTGGGAGGTTGCCAATTTTTAGTTACTTTATGGATAAATGCCCTAAGCATTCCTTCGGCTATCTCGAAATCGGCTATTACGCCATCGCGTAAAGGACGGATAACTTTTATATCTTTATGTGTTTTACCAATCATAGTTTGTGCATCGTGTCCGATGGCAATAATGTGTTTTGTGTTTCTATCAAAAGCAACAACTGATGGCTCGTCAAGGATTACACCCTTGCCGGGCATCCAGATTAGTGTGTTGGCTGTACCTAAATCAATTGCAAGGTCGTTGGAAAAAAATCGAAAAAGAGGCATTTTTTTCTTTTTTAAAAATTACAGATAATATTCTTACAAAATTAATAATAAAATGATAATTAATAATAATTACTTTACTTAATGTTCTTCTCAAAAATGAATAAATGATGAAAATTATTTAAAAAAGAGCATAAATATAATTTTAGTATATTTTTCTTCATTTTCACAAAATTGATGACAAATATATTATTTCTCTTCTAATTTTTACAAGTATGTAAATTTTATTACTACAAAAAACGATAAAAGAGTATTTTATATTAACATTCAGTTAATTATTGTTCAATTGTTTGCTCAAAATTTGTTAGTTTTATAAATTCAAAATGATGAAAAAGTAAAATTCTATTATTAGTGTTTTTTTAATTAATTTTGAAGATTAAATTAATTTAAAATTGTAATTTTCCTAAGTGCATTTACAAGTAAGTTGAAAATTGAAATATTGGAGGAATAAATGTCAAAAGGTGGTGGAGCAGGTAAAGTCTATTTTGTGCTATACCTTGCAGTAGTATTAGAGCTTTTGATTATCATTGTAGAACGCGACGAAGCTGAAGAACATTTAGCAAAGAAGCAAAAAGAAACTATGAGAATTGTAGAAAGTATTCTTTCTCAGTTGCAATCCGGTGCAGGAACCGAAGGAATTAACACTCGTCCTCAAGACGAAATCACAATTCCACCTCCCGGAATTAACCTTGAAGAAGTTCTTGGAACTACTTTGAAATCAAATAGAAAATATATAGTAAAAGTTGGTGTTACAGATGTTAGTGCTGATTTAAAACGAAAAGAAGGCGAATCCGATAAAGATTACACTCTGCGTTTGCAGAAGTTAGTCAAACTTGCAAATGTGGAGCAAATTCAATATCAGATTTTCTTTAATCCAAGTGCCGATATCGAAGGTCCTCCAGTCTTCCCGTCCGAAGATGATATTAAGAAGTTGAATGTTGATATTACAAAGCTCATTCCGGGCACTTATATAGACGTTCCTAATGGAACTGGATCAGCTTGGGAATTTATGGGTTCAACTGAGCTGCTACTTGACGATCAAGCCACTTTTAATCAATTGAATCTAAAAGAATTATCCTCTGAAAAAATTCAACCTGTTTATCCAATGAATAAAGTCCGCAGAGTAGGACAGTCATTACTCCCGCCAGGAATTAGCCCTGACAGTGTATTCGCTTATTCAATAGAAGCAACTCGGAAAGAAGGATTAGATAAAAAAGGTGGATTAACTAAAAGAGATTTTGAAATAAATTTCCAACCTAATGATAGAGCTGGTTGGTATAAATTGAGATTTGTTTCTCGTACTAATAGAATTTTAGGTATTAGCGGTGGATTAACTGCTGACCAAATTCCAGATGATGCTACAGTAAATATCGGAACAGTTCAATTGAGTGTAAGAGATTTACGTAGCGTGTTGAGGGAATTAACTTCTAAATTAGATAAATACAATCCTCCATCAGCAGATATTTTATTTAAAGAGCAAAATATCGAAAAGTTTATGGATGGTTTAAATAAAGCAATTATCAATTCTAAAACTGATGATGATGCAACAAAAATCATCAATAACTTAAACCTATATGGATATATCGTTAGATTGCTTGCTCCTGGTCAATCTCAATACTTTGACCAAAACAAAGGTAGCTTGGAATTTGATATTCGTGTAATTACTCCTAAACCACAAGTGGCTGAACCTACAGTTCAAAACTTATTGCCTTATATTGCTTCTTTTGATAAAGTTTCACCTGCTTTCAGCTTTACTATAAGTCCATATCAAGAGACTAATAATGCTATTGAAGGTAGAATTTTGAATGCACAAGGTGGCGTTGTCGAAAGGTTAGTTCTTACTCCAATGGACCAAAGACAGGGCTCGGGCGTAACTGCTCCAATTCGTGGTGGTACTCGTGAGTTTTTTGCAACGACATCAGGCACATTATCACCTGGCAAATATACAGTTGAAATTACTCATAAACTTAGTGGCAAGCAAGCACAGGGAACTGCTCAATTAGAAATTTTCAAAACAGGCTTAACTCCTGAAAGTGAAAATGATATTAATAATAGATTAGAGTCTTATTCATATTATGGATTGTCTGCTTCGTTGAATGCAGTATCAAGTGCTGGTGCTAAAATTAAACCTGACCAATTTAGAATTTATGTAACAACAGACCAAGAAACTCAAAGATCACCTGTAAACTCTTTAACTATTACACCTCAAAATGCATTGGAATTAAAACCGCCTGCTAAGAAATTAACCGTTAAAATTACTTGGGTTCAACCAATAACTGAGAAAGAAATGGATATCTTCACTCCAGCTGCCTTCACAATTAAGCAAGAACAACCAAGTATTGTGTTGCGTAATATGTTGCAAAATTATTCCGGTACTTCAAACAAAGTTAAAATTGAAGTGAGAAACATTTCCGTGGGCAAACCAGGTACTGGTTCCGATAAAGATGCTAAAATTGAGATAAAAGTTGTTGGAGATCCAACAATTATTGATGGTATGACAGGATATGCTCCCACTATTGAACCAACAATAGATGGCGATCCCGAAAACGGATATACTATGCAATTAGAGTATTCTGGAAAATTAGAACGTGGTCAAACCAAAGTGAAAGGTACAATTCAAGTGAATATACAAGCCATTGCTATTAATCCAGTTAATGGCGAAAGATCAGAACCAAAGAAAATGCCCGTAATTATTCAGGTTAATTTTGAACCAGAAGCAAGACGTCAGCAACAAAGAAGATAGTAGTAAGTAGTAATTCAATTGAAAAATAATAGGTATAAAATGTATAAAAAAGTATTAGTAATAACAGTAATTTTGTTTTCAATGCTTGTTCCAAGCCTCCCTGCTTTTGCTCAGGGAGGAGATGAATCTTTCAGAGTGCATCTGGAAAGTATTCTCTCCAAGTTTAAAAATTACAGATTTTCCGAAATAGCTATTTATAAAATCAAAGATATAAAAGATATTAGGAATGCAATTAAAACTAAAGAAGATGAGTCAGGAAA
Organism: Chloroherpeton thalassium; assembly: GCA_020720105.1. Classification (GTDB taxonomy): domain Bacteria; phylum Bacteroidota; class Ignavibacteria; order Kapaibacteriales; family UBA2268; genus GWF2-33-9. The sequence goes on along the minus strand of DYPF01000047.1, from coordinate 7,189 downwards.
CAATACCGGACAAGGTGGCGAAGTTCCAGAATGTATCAAAAGTGGTGAAAAGAATGTGACTACATTTGTTGATAACCAATTAAAAGAGGGTAAAACAATAAATGAAGTAAGAAGAGAAATGTTACAGAGAGGTATGACTATCCCTCCAGATTTGGATTGTATTTATAATTACTATGCTTCTCGTAGTGGTCCTGTAGTAAAACAATTGCGTACTGTTTATGCAGTAACAACTCGATTAAAGCAAGATCAAATTGAACCAAATGTAATTATTGCGTTAATAGTTTCTACCGAAGATAATGAGTTTATTGATAAAAATATTGATAATCCATCGCCAAGTAATGTTTATACATATCCTGAATTGAAGAATTTTGAGTTAAATCCTACTGAATTCCGCGCTAAGGATATGTACGAATTAGTTTTAACTGCATTCCGTCAAGGAAACGTAGAGAACAAAACATTGGAAGCTCAGGGTATTGGTGGTATGATGCAATTTGGTCCAAAGAAATATGGTGTATCCAATTCACTTGTTAATAACCGATATGAAGTTACTCCTCAAGATGTTCAAAAATTTGTTAGGGTATCCGAAGGTCAACCAAATGATATGGATTTAGTTAGAAACGAAGTAGTTCTTTCACCTGATTTAATTCGCTGGACAAGATACGATTTAGATATTCAAACTTATGAAGATGGTACTTCCGATACAGTTACTTTCACAAGCAATGTTAATTTACCAAAATACGGTGCTGAATTGAAGTATGGTATTGATGATATTTCACTTCCTTCTTTATGGAGCGAAAGATTAGCATTGAATGCAATTTGGGGCGGTACCAAATTAGGTATAATATTGCCAACAGAAGGTTGGGCTGGTTTAAGCCAAGACGCCTTTAAACAAACAAGAAAATTCTCAATAGGCGGAGTGGGCGTGAACGGCTCCGTTGACTTCCCAATGCTATTATTGCCTGCAACTGGAATTTTCCACATAAGTGGTGGATATGTTTTTGGTGATGCTAAAGCCGCAAGCTACAAAAACCGTGAAAAAGACCCAGATTCGTACGAATATTCAGTTGGAGATGACGATTATTTAATTCGCGCTAATGCAACTGTATTATATACTTTCGGAATTTCTGTTGATGAAGATTATATCTTACGATTTGGATTGGGTGCGTCAATTTATAGTGCTGAAACTTGGCACTACTATGCTGAAAAAGATCCAGAAACTAAAATTACAGAGTTACTATTTAAAAATGCTAAAAGTGAAACAGTTGGTGGCATTACTGGTAAAATTGACTTTATGGCAAAAGGATTAAGCACCCCAATCGGTGGTTCGATTCAATACTTTGACGAAGGTTTATATACTAATCTTTGGTTGCAAATTCCAATGATTAAGAATAGATTGCATTTCCGTTTGGAGGCAAAGGGATACTTTAAGGCATTCACTTCTACCCCTCATTTATGGGAGAATCAAAGTGTGTTTATTCCAATGGCAAGAATAATTTTGAATTTTTAATTAATTAGGAAAAGGAACAGAAATGAAAAATAAAATATCGTTAATAGTATTATCCTTAATCATCTTGCTCTTTGGAAAAGTAAATGCTCAAGATGCAACAATTCTCGACAAACAAACTGTTATTGATTCATTAACAAATGTTGACCCAGAAATAAAGAAATATTTTCCAAGATGGAAAGTATGCGAACCAGATTTATTAGCTCAATTATATCAAACATTTGTTTTCTACGGTTATTCAAAAGAAAAATTAGACCCACAGTCAGTAGAAATTATGGCAGCACCACGCGAATTTGATAGTGATCCATTTCAAATATTAATTATCACTTGCGGTGAAGCAACAATGAACTCAGTTCAAATTGAGTCTAATGTTGGTAGTCTTTTGATAGGTTTCTTAACTGGCGAGTTTTTCTATACCGGCTCAGTAAGAGGCAGTCAAAGATTCCCTGCTAAACGCGACTATTGCTACCAAGATATACCAATAGAATTTCCATTAAATCAAAGTCAAGCCGAAACAATTATCAATTATATGCAACCCACGAATGTTTCGCAAGCATTTACATTATCATTATTTGAGCAATCATTGAAGATTGGAGAAACCGGTTTTTGGATTCGTTCCACAATCGGTAATGATGAATTGGGTTATCCATTTTGGTATACTGGTTCTTCCAAAATTACTTTGCAAAGACCATTATATGTAAATAATGATTCCAAAACTAGTAGAGCTATTCCATATTTAATCAATGCTTATTTAGGTGCTTCTTATAGAATTAATAGTGGTGTTAATCCAGGTGAAGTTCTTAGCTGGATACCAGAACGTAAATTAAATAATGCATCTGATGGCAAATTAGTTGCTGGTTTAGACTTCTATTTACCGCAATATCCGTTGGTAGGTGTTTCAGTTAGAACAGAATTCCCACTAAGTGTTTTAGAATCTTACGATATTGAACGTCAAAATTACGGTTTTTATACTCCAGAAGATAGGTTAATTGATAATGGAAGAATTGATTCTGTTGCTCCAGTTTTGCGTTCATCTGGCGTTGTTTCAGTATTTTATAATTGGTGGATAAATCCTAAGAAACCTGAAAACTACATTCGTTTCGATTTAGGTTTGCAATATAATGAAGTTAGAGAATTAGGATTAGCAAAGAGAGATGGTGGTGGTGGTAGTTTTATCTATTCATTAGATCCATCAGTTGACGGTTTGAAACTATTTCATCCAACAGAATTTGCTGATTGGCTTTATTTAAAAGCTGATTATCGCAATCAAGCAGCATTCCCATTTGGTTTTAGTTTGCAATATTCTAATCAGATTCTAATGGGTGATGTTTGGATACCATTATTTGGAAACTGGTTCTATCTCCAAGCAAAATACTCCACACCATTGAGAGGTACTCGTCCTTATGAAATGCGTAATTTCTTTATGATTTCGCCTGTGTTGAGGCTTACGATATAATTTTATGATAAAATGCACCTCCATTTCAAAAGAACTTGAAGTGGAGGTTTTTTATTTAATAAAATTGCTGTTAAAATAAATTTAAAAAAGAAGAATTTAATGAATAATATCAAATTATTATTACTTTTATTATTAGTAATAATCGGGGGAAATGAACTTTTGTCGCAAAATGATGATTTGCAGACTAATGTTCTTAATAAAGCAAAAATTGAAGCAGCACGCAAAGAAGTAGATTTGACTATTCAGAGTGTTGATATAAGTAAATTTCCTACAATCAAAGTATTAATCGAAGCATTTAATAAACTTGGTGAGCCTTTGGATTCGCTAAGCCCCGATAATGTTTTTATTTACGAAAATGGTGAAAGAAAGAAAGTAATTTCTGTTGAGAAAGTTCCTGTTGCCGAAAAGATTTCAATCGATTTTGTCTTTGTTGTTGATAAAACAGGATCGATGCAACAAAGCATTAATGCGGTGAGAAATAACATTGTTCAATTTACAAAGAATTTAGTGCAACGCGGTATTGACTATCGGCTTGGTTTAGTTTCGTTTTCAGATGAGATAGAAAAAATACATCAGCCAACTACAAATGTTTATGACTTTTTGGATTGGATTTCGAATGTTAAGGCTTATGGAGGCGGTGACGAAAAAGAAAATGCATTGGAGGCATTAGCAATTACTTCCAAAATGACATTCCGCAAAGAAGCAACCAAGGTTATCGTTCTAATCACAGATGCTCCATATCATCAAGCAGGAGAGCAGGGAGCAGGGCTAACAAATTACAATACAAATACTCTAATTGAACAAATGCAAAAGAATCAATTAAGAGTGTTTTCCATTACTCCCGAAAGCCAAGTGAATTATCAAACAATTTCTAAGCAGACTCGCGGAAGTTGGTACGATTTGGATTATCCTTTTTCAACAGTATTAGACAACTTCTCCAATCAATTAACAAATTTGTACTTTGTTACTTACGAGTCGAATAGAACTGCAGTTCCAGATTCGATTGAAATAGGAATTTATGATGTTAAAACTAATAAAATTATTAAAAAATCCATTCCAATTGTGGAACTTGGGCGAAAGTTAATTTTAGAGCATTTGCTATTTGGAGTGGCAAGTTATCAGTTACCTCCAAATATACCTGAATTAGATGTATTGGCAGAATTTATGAAGTCCAAACCAAGAGTAAGGATTTTAATAGAAGGACATACAGATGCAGTAGGTAATCCTCAAGCAAATGTTGTGCTTTCCGAAAAACGAGCGGTTGCTGTCAGGGATTATCTGATTTCTCGTGGTATCGAATCGTCAAGATTGGAAACAATTGGATTTGGCAAATCCAGACCAATTGCCTCGAATGCAACAATATTCGGAAGACAACTAAATAGAAGAACAGAGTTAGTTATTATATCAAAATAATAATTATTTAATTATTTAATAATAATATTAAAAAAATACAAAATATTTTTGCTATTTAAAGAAAAAGTCGTAATTTTGTATTCTTATATCAGGGTAAAGTGATGAATTATCAAAAATTTGTTGAAGATAAAAATATTGAGACAGTTGAAAAATTGAGAGCAACTAAAGATGCTAAATATAAGCAAATGCCTAACTTTGAACCAGGCGATACTCTTGCAATTTCTGTAAGAGTAATTGAAGGCGACAAAGAAAGAATTCAGTTGTTCAAAGGTATAGTTATTAGTAAACGCGGTGCTGGAATTAATCAAACATTTCTTGTACGTAAAATATCAAATGGTGTTGGAGTTGAAAGAATCTTTCCATTATTTTCACCAATTATTCAAAATATTGAAGTATTAGCAAATGCTAATGTTCGCCGTGCTAAATTATATTATTTGCGTGGAATGAGCGAGAAGAAAATCCGCCAAAAATTACGCTAATAAATATCAAGTCAAGTTTATTTCAAAAAATGGGTTGAATTTTTACAAATACAACCCATTTCTTTTTTTATTCATCAAATTATAAAATTGAAGATAAATCCAATTATTAATATTCCAGTTGTTACAACCGCAACAAAAGCAATAATCAACTGAGTTTTTAATACTTTTTTTAGTATTATTACTTCTGGAAGGGATAATCCAATCACGGACATCATAAAAGCTAAAGCCGTCCCTAATGGAACTCCTTTTTCAATTAATACACTAACTATAGGAATAATCCCTGCAGCATTCGAATATAAAGGAACTCCAATTAAAATTGATAAAGGAACTGAATACCAATTTGATTTGTCCATTATTGATACCATAAAGTTTTCTGGAATATAACCGTGAGCACCAGCACCAACCGCAATGCCAATGATAATATAAATCCAAACTTTTCCAATGATGTCCTTAACTGCATTATAACCCATCTTAATTCTGTCTTCTAAGGAAAGTTTTTCTTCTAATTCTTGATTGTTACCAAATCGAGTTTGATATACCCAGTCGGCTACCCATTTCTCTAATTTTAATTTGCCAATAACAAATCCTGAGAATATTGCTAACAATAAGCCTGTTGAAACATACATTGCTGCTACTTTCCAACCAAATAAGCCAAATAAAAGAATTACAGCAACTTCATTTATCATTGGCGCAGCTATCAAAAATGAAAAAGTAACACCTAATGGAACTCCGCTTTCGATAAATCCTAGAAATAGAGGAATCGCTGAGCAAGAACAAAATGGTGTTACTGTTCCTAATAAACTTGCCATTACATTCCCTGCAAAAAGGGATTTGCCCTCTAATGCTTTTCGGGTTCGCTCTGGAGTGAAGAAACTTCTAATTATTCCAACAAAAAATATTATTAATACAAGAAGCAATAAAACTTTTGGAACTTCAAAAATGAAAAATCTAAAGCTTTCGGTTAAATGTTCACCCTTTTCTAACCTAAAAACCGAATCAATTATAAAATCGCTAATTGATTGCAATGAAAAATATAATATTATCCAGATTGGGAGTAAAATTAAGGGAAATATATATGTTTTATTTATAAATTTATGCATTTATTAAATATTATTCGTGTTTAAAATACTTTTTTTGGAAATAGAATGCAAGATTTACTAATGCTAACATTACTGGGACTTCTACTAATGGTCCAACTACTGCAGCGAGAGCTTCTCCAGAATGCATTCCGAATATTGAAACAGCTACAGCAATTGCTAATTCAAAATTATTACTTGCGGCAGTGAAGGAAAGTGTAACTGTTTGCCCGTAATTTGCTCCAACTTTTTTACTCATAAAGAAAGAGAGTATAAACATCACAATAAAGTAAATCAACAAAGGAATAGCAATTAATACTACATCTAAAGGAATTTTTACGATATATTCGCCCTTCAAAGAAAACATTACGATAATTGTGAATAACAATGCAATTAATGTGATTGGACTTATTTTGGGGATGAATTTAGTGTGATACCAATTCTTATCTTTGACCTTTATTAATATAAATCGCGTTAAGAAACCTGCAATAAAGGGAATTCCCAGATAAATGAATACACTTTCTGAAATTTGACCGATGGTAATATTTTCGACCGCACTATTTGTTGGAATGCCGAACCAGCCCGGCAAAATTGCGATAAATAAATAGGCATAAACCGAGAAAAATAATACCTGAAAAATAGAATTAAATGCCACTAACCCCGCTGCGTATTGAGTATCGCCTTTGGCTAAGTCATTCCAAACAATAACCATAGCAATGCAACGAGCTAATCCTATCATTATTATTCCATACATATAGGGCAAATTGGAATTGTTTTCGCCCGGAAATAGTTTGAAGAATAATATTGCAAGTAAGAACATCAAAATTGGTCCGATTATCCAATTCTGAATTAATGATAATCCCAAAACTTTGTAGTTTTTGAAAACATCACTAAGTTCTTCGTATTTAACTTTTGCTAAAGGTGGATACATCATTAATATTAATCCAATTGCAATTGGAATATTTGTTGTGCTATCCGAACTTGGCTTTAGACTATCCCAGAATTTTGCGATTTCAGGAAATATCCAGCCAGAAAATATACCAATAAACATTGCAAGGAAAATCCACAATGTTAGGTATCTATCTAAAAAGTTCAATCTTTTATTTGTTGGCATAATACTCTCGTTTAATTTGAAAATTTGAAAATTAAAATCTAAAAAAAACACTTTCTATAATACAATTATTACCATTACAAATTCAATTTATGCCATTACAAATACAATATTTACCATTACAAATACAATATTTACCATTACAAATAC
>DYPF01000320.1 GCA_020720105.1 Chloroherpeton thalassium | reverse complement strand
TTTTCAGTTCTTCAATCTGCGTTTTCAGTATTGTATTTGCAATTGCAAGTAACGTCCGCGGGTATGAGCAGTGGCGGACTTCGTAGCTGCGTCCGTATTCCACGAGACAGACGCTACCTGCGAGACGAGGTACTCAAACACCTAAAAACCAAGCCATTGCTTATGACCCGTTGTTATGCACTGTATTTTTTTAATTTATAATGGATATTATTTCAATTATTAAATACTCAAATTGAGGTTTATAAGGTTCTATTTGATTTTTTGTCGGAACAATATCATTTTGTTTTATTACGTCATGGTTATGTAAATCACCAATTTTTCGCAATCCTTGTTGTAATGTTTCCAAATTATCATTCTTTCTAGTATTCCGATTTATGTTATAATTCGTCACAATATTAGGGAAGGTATTTTGACCAAAAATCGGGGGAACATAATTAAGAATTGCACGGGCAATAATCGTGCTTGCTAGATAATTACCTGCTCGATAATTATAATTTAATTCTTCACAATATCGAATGAGTTTATCCTTTGAAAAATTTGCAGTTGCTTTCAGTTTTAATCTTTCAATCAGCGTAATATCAATAAAATCTGATGAGTTAATTTGATAGATTTTATTTTTTAGTTCATTCTCTACGCTTTTAAGAGAATAAATTAGATTCGTTTTGCCTGTATTCCAACAGTTGCTTTCATTTGCTTTAAATTCTGTAATTGAAGTAGATAGTTGCGGAACAAACTCTTTTCTGGCTATTTTAATAATTGTATTACAAAAAGGATGCTCGGCTTCATAAATACTTAATAATGAATTCTGTATTCTTTGAAACAAACTGTCTAAGTGAGCTTTTTGGGCAAAATCAAGATTCGTTAATTCATCAATCAAACCTTGAATTATCTTCAAATTATTACCTATCATAGTATTTGTAATGATTTAAACAGACCTCGATGAACAGCAATAGTTTCTGACATATTTATCCTTGCTTCTCGATTTTTATATCTAAAAACTGGTTGAATTTTTGTGTTTCTGGGTTGATTACCAATTACACTAAAATCAAATAGAGTTTGCAATATGAAGCTGATATTGGTTTCAGAAACGGTTTTGCTTTTAATATATGTTTGATAAACATTTTTAAATTCCTCAATTTTAAACTGCTGCTTTCCTATCTGTGATATAACTTGAAAAATAGTAGAAATGTCCGGTAATAATGCTTGAATTTCATCTTCAATTTCTGCTTTTAAGTAGTTTGAGAATGCTTTATCAACTCTTTTCACAATAATTGGCGTAATTATATTTCTGTCATTTTCAATCGCTTCTTTTGCACAAGCCGAAATATATTTTACATAGTCCCTTGGGCGCAAATGAGTGCTTCGTGTAATATACGGGAAAATCTCCATCGCGTTTCTTGCTTGATGCCCCATTTGAACAGCACGTCTGACAAATATTTTATCCCATGCGTCTGGAAATGAGAATATTTGACTTTCTTGACAATTACTATCTAATGCTCTGGAAATTCTAAAGGCAAATAGTTTTTTTAATTTATTCTCGTCCCAATCAATGTCTATGCGTAAATCACTCCATTTGTTTTTGTCAGGGTCTTTTATAATTGCATAAATATCATCACGCAAAAATATTATTGGAATTACATTCTTATTTAATGGTTTGAATGTGTTTCTAATATCTTGAACTGCTTTAAATAAACTTGTTAAAAGATTATTGTAAGGGACAGATTGTTCTTTGTCCTTAATATCACGGTAATCTTCATCTAATTCATCGAATATTACATAATAATTTGAATTGTCTAAATGCACTAATATTATGTCTTCAAGGATATTTGCACGCTCAATCCAATTCGTTTGTTGGCTATTTTTATTACTTGCCCGTCCTATTTCTAATACTTCAAATTCATTATCAGTCCATTTTTTTACAATACGTGGTAATCGAGTTATTGGGTCAATATCATATGATAAGCTTAAACTTTCCCGAACATCAGAATTTATGTTCTGATTTTTCAACATCATTCGGCAAATAAACGAATAAATCAAATATTTCCAAAGAGTTATATATTGATTAGGTAAAGTATATTTAGTATCATTAAGTTCATATAACTCATTAAAAGGGAAATTTTTAAAGGATAGTTTTTCAGTAAAAACAGATGTATTATTACTAGCTTTACCAATATGTTCACTTATTGCTGTTTTACCTGTTCCTTTTCTTCCAATAACATAATTCTTTTTACCTTGCAATATTTCACTCGCTTCATTTAAATGATAAAAATATCTTTGATTATCTTCTGATTTGGCTTCAAGTTGCCAATTCGCTATTTCATTAAGTAAGTCATTCATTTTTAGCTATTTGTGTTGTTTGTAATATAGTGCATAACGGATGAGGCTATATGCAGTAAGGGATTGCGGGCTACTTTCCAGTCCACCT
>DYPF01000319.1 GCA_020720105.1 Chloroherpeton thalassium | reverse complement strand
TCGCTACGCTTCGCAAAAAGCGCGCCATATACGCGTTGCAAGTTAAGCAAATGTTCGATGGACGCTTCGCGCCTAAAGGAGAGTTTATGAAATAAATATTTGTTCTATGGCCAATAAATTTTGTTTACAGAAATAAAGATAGAAATCTATCTTCGTAAGACAAATTACAAGGAGATCCATGTGTTCAATAATAACCGTTCCAATTTTTTGATGCTCACTTTAGGAATTATTCTTTGTTCGCTTATATGTACAGGATGTATAACTACAGCCAATAACATACGCGGACTGTCGTATAAGGAATTACGTTTAGATACAGGTACGAGAAAATTTAGTATGGAAAAAGTAATTGTTTCTCAGCTGGAAAATGAAATGTCGCTCAGAAAAATGGGATTCTTCAATTTACCAAGCCCTTATTATAAATTAGGATGGATTGGATATGATATGGCCTATAATACAACAACATTTACTTCAAGCAATAGTTCCATAAGAACGATTCGCGATGTTTATGATACACCATATGGACAGATAGTTATTGAAAAAGCGAATTACATTACAGATAACCTCTACGAGTTGCTATTTGCATTTGGGTTAGCACAATTGGTTAGATATGAAACTAGTAAAATAGAATATGTATTAAAAGATGGATATTTTGATTTTAATATAGAAACACCTGCTGGTCAAAATTTTACTTGTAGGATTCCATCGCTTATTGCTCGGAAATATATAGATTATGTGATGAAAGGTCAATTTTTAAATGCTACTGCAAATGAGTTGGCCAATGAAATAGTTGCCGCTATGGAAATTTGAATAGATATTTATTATATAGCAGTGTGCTATTAGCAAAGCAATTTGTAAAGGAGAATTGAATTATGAAGAATTTTATTGTATTAGTAACAGCTGTTATGTTTCTTTTTCTCGGGTCTTGTAGCTCATTTGATCGTTTTTCCCGTTTTAATTTGGACATGGATGCGAAGGCTGCTTTATCTACGGCTATAAATTATCCAGATAAACTCATGCCATCATATAGCACTATGGACCTGTCGGATAGAACTGGAATTATTTACTTGATGGGTATGAGAAATATTGAAGCTGTGAAAAAAGCTTTACGTGATAATATTAAAATCAATGAAATCAAAAAAGATAAAAAAACACCACTCGGAGAAGCCTGTTATCAAGGTTATTTGACTATTGTGGAATTATTATTAAATCGAGGGGCTGATCCAAATTTTCAGGATGGCGAAGGTATGTTTCCAATTCTTTATGCATCGAAAAGGAATGTGATAACTAGTCAGGAAATTATTAAAGTTCTTGTTTCAAAGGGCGCTAAGTTAAATGTTGTTGATAGCGAAGGCAATACTATTTTACATTTAGTGGCAAGTCATTTTCTAGAACAAACGCCAAGCAAGGCTGATGTTGACTCTATAGAAAAAACTCTTGAGGAATACAAGACTTACTATCAAAAAGCGTATGTGAATACAATTCAATATCTTTTATCGGCAGGAATGGACCCGAATTATCAAAACAAAAATGGTGAAACAGCATTGAGTTTGTTAATTAATAATTTTACTGAATTAAAAAAAGAGAATGAGCTTGGTAGGCATTTATTATATCTTCAAAAAGCTGAATACGCAGTTTATATAGCAAATGCACTGATAAATGCCAATGCAATCATGAATAAGCCGAAAACGCCATTGGATTTTTGGTTACTTCCATTGGTTGGCTTAACATCATCCCAGAAAAATGAAAGTCTTATTGACCATTGTGCTAGGATGGATTATTTTAATTATGATTATATATACACCGCAATTCAAATGAATTGCGATAAATCATACAAAAGTAAAAATGGTGGATTGAGAGCTTATGATTGGTTGCTGCAACAAATGCAATTTAACGTACCCAAATCTTTAGAGCTGGCAAAAACTTTAAAAAACAAAGATGTAAATATTAATGATAAAATATTCATTGAAAATGAAAATATCTTTAGATGGTTAAATATTGATATAAAGAATTGGTCCGGTTATCAAAATATGTATTCATTGGAAGGTACTGAACTAACTGTTTCCCAGAATTGGGACAGTTTTAAAATCGCTTTTTTGATTGTATCTAGGATCGAAGATTACGATAAACTAGTAAATCTACTAAAATGATAATTTAATATTACTTCGAAACAATCTGTTAAATATTTAAACTTGCCATAATTTAATTAGGCATTAGTATTTATCAATTGCAAAATATTTATCAAGAGATATTTTTAAGTTGGCATTATTATGTTCTGGATACATCGAACAACTGCTTCAACCTGACAAACCTATTGTCATGATTTTTGCTATCGCTACGCTCGGCAAAAATCCCGCCAATGACGGTTTGCAGGTTAAGCGTATGTTCGATGGACGCCGCTAAAGCGGCGCTAAATGAATAAAAAGATCAAAAAATG
>DYPF01000318.1 GCA_020720105.1 Chloroherpeton thalassium | reverse complement strand
GTATAATAAGCCGCATGGCAATTATATTTGCAAAATTATCAAATCGCAAAATATTGTTTTACAGTTAATTAGGAAATCGCCGTGCGGTTTTGATTTCACAAATTCAGCTTTTTATACCGAACTCATATATATTTTCAATTTGAATTGTTCTTTTCAATTAAAAACATGCTGTTAGACTTCATTTCTAAACTATGCCAATTTATGTGTTTTATTTGAAACTAAAATATAGACAATCTGATAATAACAGAAGATTTATTGTTATAAATAAAAAAGCGGTTTTTTCAAACCGCTTTTTCAAGCTATCTTAATAATGTTACACTTCCAACAAACTGTTCTTCCATTCCATTTTCATATTTAACTATTACTTTATAGACATAAACATCTTGCGGATAAAGGACATCATTAACCTTACCATTCCAACCCTGATTAACATCTTCAGTTTCGAAAACAATTTCGCCCCAACGATTGAAAATCAACATATTAAATTCAACCACATTTCGTTTGACAATAGGTTTGAAAACTTGATTAGATTCCAATTCACTTTCAGGTATAAATGCAGTTGGCAAAACAATATTTCCTTGACCGAGTACAGTAACAGGTATTTCCATAACCATTCTATCTCTACAACCAAACTTAGTTTTGACCTCAAGAGAAATATAATAATTTCCTTCTTCAGTATAATAATACATTGGATTTTTTTCTGTAGAAACAGCCGAATTATCGTCTAAACCAAAGTTCCAGTAACTTTCGTCTGCATTTTCTGAATTATTGTAACAATGTATTGGTTGAACCGGAGCCATAACTTGCATTGGATCAACAGTGAAACTTGCAACAGGAACAGGCCAAACTACTAATGTATCATTTCTAATAAATTTGTATGGATTTACAACAGTATCATTTTTCACTTGAACTGATAATTTAGCTAAATAAGTACCTGCATCAACAAAAGTGAATATTGGATTTTTGGTATATAAAACATCTAAAGTATCTCCAACATTATCTTTTTTAGTTATTATCCATTCATAATTAAATCTTTCTTGACCAAGATAAGTATCATTAGTTACACGTGCATATAGTTGAATATTAAGTGGAGAACAAGATTCAACATCATTATCACCACCACTTGCCGGTACAGGTTCTAACAAAGTAATAGGTTTACGAACTGTATCTGAACAACCAAATGTATTAACAACTGTATGTGTAATGGTATAAGAACCCCAATATTCATATTGATGATCATAATTTGCAATAAATGAATGATATACTCTACCTACTCCATCACCCCAATCTAAAGTATAGGTATTACAATTTGTTGTAGATGCATTTTCAACATTATTAGTAGAAGGATATTCTCCTATTACAGGATAAGGGTAAAAATCTGCAGTTGGTACAGGCCAAATTGTAACCTCTTTACTTACTGTGTCAGTACAAGTTAATCCATTTACAAACATTGCTCTTGCAATCACAGTAACATCATAAATTGCAATTGAATCATTACTAACATTTGTAAATGTGTATGATGCAGTATCACTCCAACTATGGTTTGCTTGTCCCATATTTCCAAAATTCCAATTATAAATAGTTCCGGCAACTGTATCTACAGGTGAAGTAGTATTTAAAAAGTTTATAGTTACAGGTGAACAATAAGTAACAACAGGTAAACTTTCAAAATCAGTTTCAGGTATTTTGTGATAAATAATATTAACAATATCTGAAGCTTTACAAACGCCTAAACCCGGATAATTATTTCTTGTTACAATCCATTCCAAACGACTTGTATCAGCAGATAATCCTGAAATTTCCGGATTTGGAACATTTTGATTTGGATTCCAAGAGCCAACTCCACCGGTTCTAATAATCCATTGACCTGTCCAATCTTGATTCCACATTGTATTTAATGGGCCAGACCCATTTATAGAAGTTTCATTTTCGCATAAATGTTGATCATTACCTGCATTAACTGTGAAACTATAATTATTTATTACGACAGTATCTCTTGATGTAAAACCATTTTTAGTAACATTCCAAACTAACTCATTTACGCCTCTTTCAATATTATATATTTTAGTTTTAGGGTCAGTGATGTTTACGAAATCACACCCCCCTGACATTAATGACCAGTTTGACTGCGAACCTAAAACTTCATTAGCATTAAGTGTTGTAGTATCAGTACAAATATCCTGATCTTCACCAGCAAAAGGAGTAAATCCGTTATAAATAACTTTTATATCATCAGATGCTTGACATTCTGTTAGTGGATTAAATACTGTCCATGTAAATTTATTTATTCCATAAGGTAAATCATGAATAACAGTCTGAGGGTCATGTAGAGAAACAATAGTTCCACCACCACCGGATATTGACCAAGTGCCAATAGTATTTTGAATAAACTGAGCATTCATAGTTAAATTAGGAATAAATACAACTGTATCATTACC
>DYPF01000317.1 GCA_020720105.1 Chloroherpeton thalassium | reverse complement strand
GAAACATTTTACTTTCAACTCCTGCACCTGCGTTTAGCATTTTTCGTTATGGTTAATAAAAGAAAACTCAAAGCAAGATGTCCGCCAATTAAACGATAGACATCAAAAACAATTTTTTTTTAATAATTTTTAGTAATAAACTTTTAAATTCATTCACAATGAAAAAATTTTTAACGATTTCAGTAATTTTGTTTATGAGCATATCAATTTTTGCTCAAAATGTAGAGTTGTCCAACAAATTAATAGAACAATACAAAGCGGGACAACTAAAAGCAAGTCAGAAAAGTGCAAATATTCACGATTATTTGTGGCTTACACCAATTCTAACAGAAGCAGTTATAAACTGGGATGTTTTGACAGACGATGCAAAAAATTTATTTAAAGATTATCGTAACAGACCAACATTTACAGGAACAGAAGAAACTGCAACAATGAGTAATTTCTTATTTCATTACACAACTGATGGTCCCGTTGGTGAAAGTGTTGACCCTACTGATGTCAACCCTTCTAATGGAACTCCTGATTACGTTGATAATATGATGTCTAAATTTAGTGATATGTATGTATTGTATCATACCACAACTGGACTAACAGTCCCACCAAGCGACGGAACAAATGGCGGAAGTGGATTGTATGACATTTACATAAGCGGCGATGCAGCAGGAGATGGTGTTTATGGTTGGGTAATGGCAGAAGATGAAATTGGAGATAATCCAAATTCTACAACCCTTACAGAAGTTGATGCGTATTCAAGTTTTATGGTTATGAGAAATAATTACGAAGGTTTTGGAGACGAAAATGTTGCAATGAGTGTTACATCTGCACACGAATATATGCACGCTACTCAAAATGGTTATGCAGTTTCTATGGATAGTTGGTTCAAAGAAATTGGTGCAACATGGGGCGAAGAATTTGCATATCCGGGGTATGATGATAATTTTCAATATTTAATGGGTATTTTTGGAAAGCCCGACGTAGCTTTAAATCTTGAAGATGGAGAAGCACCTGAACACGACGGACATTGGTATAGTTCTTTTTTATTTGCTCAATACATGACAGAACAAACAGATAATAGTATTATGAAAAGCATTTACGAAAGATGTATTATACAATACGCGGTTGATGCGATTGATACAGAACTTTCTGAAAATTGGGAAAGTAGCTTAAATGAAATGTTTTTACAATTTGCAATTGCAAATGTTTTGTTGACAGATGACAATAATTTTGCACCATTTACATACAACAGAGCAACCGATTATGAAACTTATGTAAACAACAATGGTGGTTTTGCATTTGAGAATTTAAACACACCTTTCAACTATACAGGAACAGATATTACATGGAATAGTCAGACAGACGGAAACGATAGATTAATGAGATTGAGTGCTGATTATTTCATTCTTGTAGCAGATGAAAATTTTAAAATTACATTTTCGCCTACCGATGCTACTGACGAAACAGGATTGATACTTATTAAAGCCACAGCAACTTCAATTCAAATTGTTGTTATGGATGATAATGGTTCTATAAATGTTACTGACCAAGCAAACTGGGATTTATTTGTGTCAATAGTTATACGAGCAGACAAAGGCATTGATAATGTTGATCCTTACGATTATAATTTAACAATTACTGCCGCTTCTCCTGCAAGTATTGGAAATATTTCTGAAAGCAATATTAATATTTTTCCAAACCCAGCAAACGAATTTATTTCAATAAATTCAACAACTGAATTGCAATCTTTTGAAATAGTTGATTTAACAGGAAAAGTTGTATTTTCAGATTATTTGACTAACTCACAAATAAATGTAAATAACATTGAAAATGGAGTTTACTTTATAAAATTATACGACAACAAAGGAGTTGCAAAAACTGAAAAACTGATTATTGCTAACTAAAATTTTAATTTGCATAGCGGTTTAAAAACCGCTATGCTTAAATGAATTAATTATGAATAAATTAATTATACTTTTATCAATTTTATTTGCTTTTGCATCATGTAATTCTACAAAAAAGATTAG
The DNA here is from genome assembly GCA_020720105.1 of Chloroherpeton thalassium. Taxonomy (GTDB): domain Bacteria; phylum Bacteroidota; class Ignavibacteria; order Kapaibacteriales; family UBA2268; genus GWF2-33-9. Next base: position 445 of record DYPF01000317.1, on the reverse strand, counting down.
TAATCAATCTGATTATGTAGTATTTTCACTAAGAAAAACCGAATGTAAAGGCAAATGCCCTGTCTATTTCATGCAAATATATAGAAACGGTAAAATAACATTTGAAGGAACAAAAAACACAGATAAGATTGGTAAATATCAAAAAGAAATTTCAAGCAACGAATTAGATAGTCTAATTTTAGAATTTGAAAAAGCTAATTTTTTTGATTTTGAAGATGAATACACAGCTTCAATTACAGATTTTCCGACTACTTATATAAGTTTTTCAACGGGTGATAAAACAAAAAACATTAGAGATTATCATGGTTCGCCAAGTGAATTGAAAGAATTAGAAAAAAAATTAGAAACAATTGCTGAAAGTGATAATTGGACAAAAATAGAATAATAACCATAACATTGTATATGCGATAATTGCGGGCATTCGTGGTAACTTGAAACATAGTGC
>DYPF01000316.1 GCA_020720105.1 Chloroherpeton thalassium | reverse complement strand
GAAATTTCGCTTTTGGTTAACTGACCATATTCGTACTGAACCCAATATAATAGCCTAAAATTTAATGCGCTATCGCCAAAACCCAAGAAATATGCAGTAGGTTCTGGTAACATAGCCACTCTGTTATGTTGCTTGGTTACTTTTAAAAGAATCTGAAGAACCAATTCGGGGTTTGAGCCATATTCGGTTCCGATTAGAATTTCAATACGTCTTTTTGTATCTGACAGCGTCCAATTGATTAGCTGATCTGACACCAAATTAGAATTAGGTACAATCACTTCAGCTCCATCAAATGTTTTAACATTGCTCGATCGTATTCCTATGCTTTCAACTTTTCCAATTAAATGATTAACTTCGACTGTGTCACCGATATTGATAGGCCTTCCATAAATTAGAATTAAACCAGAAATAAAATTCTGAACAATATTTTGTAAACCGAAGCCAATGCCCACTCCTAATGCGCCAGCTATTAAACTAAATTTATTCAAATTAATTCCAACAATCGGTAAAGCAATTACAAACGCCAATGATACAACCACTATACGAATACTCAATGAGACGGCTTGTAAGTAGCGTTTTGGGGTTAAACTTATTCTTTTTTCTTCCGTTTTAAAAATCCGATTGACCAAAGAGGACAATGCAAAGCCAGAAAATAGTGTTAGTAAAAACAGTAAAATATCGGCAATCTCGAAAGTGGTTTGATTAATTGTAAATTCAAAAAACACTAAATCCTTAATCCATATAGAGATTGTTTTGTCAAATTCACCAACTCTTAACATCATATTAAAGAATTCGACCCAAAGGAAAATATAAACCAACACCGTTAAATATTTTTTAAGACTTGGCAAAATTTTGAGTGCATAATCCCATTTGGTTTCCAAAAACGCAACAGTGGCCTCAACAACAGACGTAAAGATTTTTATAAATGAATACAGAAGTAAGAATAGATATATTAAACGAACACTTACTTTTAAAATGTACACACTTAAGAGGGGATAGAACAGCACATTAGACAATGCACTTACCGCACTAAGAAACAGCATGATAGGCGAGATAATATTAAGCCAGTCTTTAAATACAGACGAGTTATTTAATTTTTTTCGTCTAATTAACCCAAAAATCACCAACCAAAACGAAAATGATATCACCGATTCAAATAAAACGAACCATCTTACACCTTCGTTAAACTGCCAGGTATAAACTTCCAAATTGTTGATTGCTAGGAGAGCAGTAATAGCCAAGATTAGTTTTTTATCGCTTGACGAAATAAAATTTAAAAGGGTTAAAACGATAAAGAAAGCTGATGCAATTCTCAAAAGATTATAAAATAAAATAGGAGTGTATGGAAATACAACTTGCCATAACACGATGCTTATTAATGCAATTACAGAACCTATCGATTGTACTAATATTCTACTGATTTGGCTATTAGCTTTTATATTCCCCAATACCACTTGTTGTTTAACGAAGAATCTCAAAAGTAATAACGATAGCACCAATAGAATAAAAAAAACAAAATACCGTGTAAGAAGCTGCTTTGTAACTAGCAAGTAGTTTCTTAAAAGTCTAGCATTGGTATAATTGGTATAATTAATTTTATTCCAAAAAGTGTGATTGCTACCATACGACTCCAATGCCCAAATTCCTTTCGAGGTAACAAATATGCTTTGTTCTTTCTGGTTTAACAGTGCTTTGATTTCGTCGATCGTTTGCTCAGTAAAAGTAATATTACTAACTATATTGTCTTCAGTTTCGAGCAAACGTGCACTTAATTCTGAATGTGTTTTAATCGAAGCCTTAATTTGATCGATCAACAATTTGATTCTCAAACTAATTGCTTCAGAATTTTTATTAAAATGCAACTTGTAAACTGTGGCTTCCCACTCCTTTTGTAACTTAATTAATTCTTCAAGTTTTTGACCTTCCGATTCGTACATGGAATAGCTTTCTTCTCGCCAATCGACCAAAAAATCATAATATTTGACCCAAACGCGGTAGGTTGTTTCGAGAAAAACTCTTGACAAAGTCGTAGTGTCGTATAATTTGAAGACCTTATATTCATGGTGCAGAAAATCGGAATGCTTCTTTATCTTATTATTAAGACTTGTAATATTCAAACTATCCGATTTTTCTTGCTTATTTCGAAGTATTATTTTCTTTGTTTTATCAATTTCGTTATTTAGATTGGATATGCTAAATGTACTAATTGTATCGTTAAAAACTGTATCAACAGGACTCACAATAACAGAATTCTGCGAATTTGCCCCAAAAGAGAAGCATATTACAAATAAAAACAGAATATAAAATTTAAACATTTTTTCCATTTTTTAGTTACATTGGGATATCTATGAAACACTTCTCCTTAAAGTTGGCTGATAAAGTGTTAAATACAAACATAGTCTAAAAAAGTAAAAAAATGCTCTAAAAATTAAGATTATACCACGAATTATACATTTTATCAACTCTAT
>DYPF01000315.1 GCA_020720105.1 Chloroherpeton thalassium | reverse complement strand
CTCCATTTTTTTTTTAAAAAATCCAATTTTAATTGGATATTTTAAAACTTTGTTTTAGATAGAAGATTCAATAGTATAGACAGGAAGAACAAAAACTAAATCATAATATGGGGCTATAAATGATACTGAGAAGTTGCTATTTGAAAACAAGGATTAGTTGAAGTATAGACATTTCCATCTTGCAAATTATTATCCTTCCATTTCATATTATGCATTTTTTCTACTTTTTATATACTAATCAAATAATTATCTCTGGATAAATCTATGCTTAAGTTCGAGTAATATATTCTTATTTAATCAAGCCAAATAACAAACAATAAAATATATTATAATAAAAATCTAAATATTAAGAGATTAAATTTGATTTAAAAAAATTCTCAGCAGTATTATTTAATTTTTTGCTGCAAATAATACTCCCAATCAACATTCCTTTCATCCTCACAGAAATTCACAAACAAATGAGCATATTGTAAAGAGAATTCTGTAAAGGAGGTGCATTATGTCTGATAGATGGCCATAAGGTTCTTATAGCATTGCCAATTGTGAATATCAGGGAATGATCTAACTTTCATAACATTCTCGAACCCTGCATCTTTTGCTATTTTGTTAAAGAAACTGGTAGCTTAATCGTTCTTTAATATTTCAGTTTCATAGTCAATTTTCTTTTAGAGATTATCTGAGTCTTTGATCATTCGTCTACAGCAATTATAATAATGAGAATGATGATAAATAACCTTTGTAAATAATTAATCCGAGTAGCTCTTGTTTCTTCAACCCTCCTGGAACTCCTTCTCAAAGATAGTTTATTGAGTAGATTAAATTGCTCCCTTACTTTAGGCGCATTATTCATGCCCATGAACATTCCGATCATCTCATTGGTGAAGTTAGTATTGCCCCATTAGCTGACATGCGATAAGTTGGTTTACTACTGCACGAGTTGATACTAAGCTTGCAAAGTTGTGGTCTAAGTGTTTTCACTATCAGTGTCCTATAGATAATCTACAGAAAACAGATCTCCGAGACAGCTATTAATCTCCGTCCCATTTATCATATCATCTGGAGGGCAATATGTCCCCCATGACGACTCCGTTGCGTTTGCAGCAGTCACTATATAAATATTCAAGTTTGAAGGGAATGTATTGAATATCGATCCACTTTCACACGCCTCCACATAAAATACTAATTAATTGAACATTTGGTTTGTATTCATTGTTTACAGCGCTGCCTGCAAATCGTTTGCGTAGAGGTAGTCATTTGGGAAACCGAGGATCCCAGGGCCGCCATGGTCAGCAAAGTAAAGAAACACATTATCAGAACTATTGCTTTGCAACACACGCCCAGTGCCAATGCCAGACATTGCTGCTGAGTTACCTGTTATTATGTTCAGGTAATTTTAAGGAGTCACGTCGTTCCCTGTATAGTCAAATTTGCAGCCAGGGTAGACATTCCAACAATCTGATTAAGCATTGCAAGGTTTGTTATAAAGAGAGTTTTTAATTGGGTTTTCAGAATTCTATGCAATGTCGTCGTAAGCAAGGTTTATAATATTTGATGCAGGGATGCCTTTATTAATAAGTGTTTAATATGCATGACACGTATCAGCTTGATGTCTATAATTATCGAATCCACTGGACCCAGCAATGATGACAGCAAAGTTTCTGGACGTTGCGCATTACTAGGTGGTAGCGTTATAAATAGAGCTTCCATTGCACTAGCACACTGGGCCTGAGAACCCTGTCATGCATGCCTAACAAGTGGTTGGATTAGTGCAAGTTGCACAGTTTTTCATGCATGCCAAGCATTAGCTCCCAGCTAGGAAATATCCAGTGAGACATGTCATGCAGGAAGTGCCACTACATGTAGCGCAGCCGCTGGGACATGAAATGCAAGCGCCTTGCTATAATTAATACCCAGTCGCGCAGGTTTGGCAGGTGGTTCCAGATGAGCAGGTGGCGCAATTCGGAGCACATTGAATGCATTATCCGAAGGATGCGTAGTAGCCAGTAATACAGGAGGAGCAGTTGGATTTTGAGGAGCAGGCTGTGCATGGAGAGGGGCAGTCACGACAACTTAAATAAATTTGTTACAAACAGATAGTACATCACGAAGAGCTCACAGTATTGAGTTGATGCACACTTTTCTAAGCAGCAAAAGCTAAAGCCAATAAAAAGCAAGCTGAAAATTGGGATCAAAACAGATTTCATTTAGCAATTTTTTGTTTTTTTAATTTATCTTTTTATTTAATTTTTGACTTTTGTTTAAGAGTCATGAACTTTCAGGCTTTTGATTGTAATAATTTTATTTAAACTAAGGAACTATTTATTTTTTTATTAAATTGCTAAATTGGATTTAAAATATCAAAATTTTCTTATGATGAGTATTTATTTACAATTGATTAATTCTGAATTTTCTAATTTCATATATATGATCCTTTTGTTATTATTTCAGTTTTTTGATTATTTATGATTAT
>DYPF01000046.1:14771-14875 GCA_020720105.1 Chloroherpeton thalassium | reverse complement strand
AATTATGATATGAGATTCAGCCCTTACCTTCATAAATTGTAAAAATAAATAATTCTATTCTCATTTTGTCATCACCCTAATTCCCACTCACCGAAGGGGCAAGG
>DYPF01000046.1:12749-14671 GCA_020720105.1 Chloroherpeton thalassium | reverse complement strand
GGGAGGCTCTGATAAAAAATTCCCACTCTGTGAGGGGGCAAGGGGGAGGCTCTGATAAAAAATTCCCACTCTGTGAGGGGGCAAGGGGGAGGCTCTGAAAAAAACATTTATATGGGGGAATGCGTGATGACTGTAGGGACAGGTCGAGACCTGTCCCTACAAAGGATTGATATATCACATCTTCCCAAAGGTGTATATTTTGTGAAGATAGGCGATTATATCGGGAAATTTGTGAAGGAATAGGATGAAATCGGCAACCTCACGCTTGCGAGTGAGGTTGAAAATATTTCTTTTTACTTTGCGATTGCTACACTTCGTTTTTCACGGATAAGAGTAACTTTGATTTGACCTGGATATTCCATTTCATTTTCGATTCTTTGAGCAATTTCTACTGCCATTTGGTCTGCAGATACATCATCAATTCTTTCGGGTTCTACGATAACACGAATTTCACGTCCTGCTTGTATTGCATAAGTCTTGCCAACTCCATCAAAACTTGTAGCGATTTCTTCCAATTTCTCTAATCGTTTAATATAAGTTTCGAGAGATTCGCGGCGAGCACCAGGACGAGCACCGCTAATGCTATCGGCGGCTTGAACAAGCACAGCATAAGGAGTTTCCATAGCAATATCTTCGTGGTGCGAACCAATTGCATTGCTAACTGCTGGATGTTCCTTATATTTCTTGGAAATTTCGTAGCCAAGCAAAGCGTGTGGTCCTTCTTCGTCCGCACACTTACCAATATCGTGTAAGAGTGCAGCTCGTTTAGCTAATTGCATATCCAACCCTAATTCACCAGCCATTATACCGCATATTTTTGCAACTTCAATTGAGTGGCTTAGTAAATTCTGACCGTAACTGCTTCTGTATTTCATTCTACCAACAAGGCGAACTAATTCTTTGTGCATATTCTTAATACCTAAATCAAGAATGGTATTTTCGCCAACAGCAAGTATTTCTTCTTCTAATTCTTTGCGTGTTTTATCAACAAGTTCTTCGATACGTGCAGGGTGAATTCTTCCGTCAAGCATAAGTTTTTCTAAAGCTTTTTTTGCTACTTCACGACGGAATGGATCGAAGCCCGAAATAACAACAGCTTCAGGAGTATCGTCAATTATGAGGTCTATTCCAGTAGCAGATTCAAAAGCACGAATATTTCTACCTTCGCGACCTATAATTCTACCTTTCATTTCATCGCTATCCAAGTTCACAACTGATACTGTTGACTCGATACTATGATCTGTGGCAGTTCTTTGAATTGCCTGAATGATGATGCTTTGAGATTCCTTTTCTGCTTTTTGCTTAGTTTCTTCTCGTATTTGACGAATTTTATTTGCTGCTTGTTCCTTTACATTTCCAATCAATGAATCGTATAAGTACTTCTTAGCTTCTTCGATAGTCATATTTGCAATTTCTTGCAATTTCTTTAATTGGTCGTCTTTGAGTTTTTTAAGTTCATCAGCTCGGACTTGATTATCTTGTTGTCCTTTCTTGATAGCGGCTTCGCTATCTTGAATTTGTTTTTCTCGTTTTAGTATCAAATCCAATCTGTTTTCAAGATTTTCTTCTCTCTTCTTTAATTGCTGTTCTGCTTGATTAATCCTCTGCAATTTTGCACTTTTATCAGCGTCAAAGTCGCTCTTTCTCTTGTGCCATTCTTCTTTTACTTCAAGTAATTTTTCTTTCTTGATATGCTCTGAAGTTTTTTCGGAATCGGTAATAATTTGCTTTGATTTCGACTCTGCTTCGCTAATAATCCGGGCAGATTGTTTTTTGCCAGCTGATAGGGATAAAAAATATCCAATTGCTGCTCCCACAACCAACCCAACAATACTTAGAACTGATATTTCCATTTGTATTCCTTAATTGTGTTTATAAATCATTTATATTATAATAAGTTGTAATTATTTAATATCTTATTT
>DYPF01000046.1:6347-12649 GCA_020720105.1 Chloroherpeton thalassium | reverse complement strand
AATTTGTAATAATAAAAAAAACCGCATCTTCTATCATAAAGAGCACGAGAACGCAGGTTCTTGCACGCTCGGGTAAAATAGCCAAATTATCGCTAGTTTCCATCTAAGTTGAAGAATCAACTGAGGCCTGCTATTGATAACAAGAGACTAAATCCCATAGATTTTTACTATAGTTCTTGCAAAATTATATTTGATAGATAGATGCGGCGAAATATATAAAGAACTCAATTTTGGATTAGAAGGTCAATCTCCACTTGTACATAATCTAACATTTTACCTGCTTCCTTTTCAAGATATTCGGTAACTTGTTTTGTATTATTTTTTTCTCTTAATAACTCTTCTGCTAAATTTAAAGCAGATAACATAAAAACTAATTCTCTGTTGGAGCTTGCTGCACTTTGTTCATTAATAATATCATATTTTTCACTTACTAATGCAGCTGCCCTTGCAGTTGCTTCTTTGTCATTGCCAATTAATTTAAAAGATTGACCACCAATTTCAAAATTTATTGCTTCTTGCATAACTATCTATATTAATATAATTATAACGTTATTTATTATATATTATTTTTTATTCACTTAATTTTAAAAAATCAATTAATTCTAATTAATTGATTAATTCATTGTCCTTTAACAATTTCTGCAAGTTTAATATTTTAGAAATTGTTATATCATTTTTATTTTTGTATTCAGTATTCTTTTGCTCTAATAAACTTTGCTTTTCGGACAAACTTTGAATTAAAGCATCTATCTTATGTTCGTATTCCTGATTTCTTTGTTCTAAACTCATTATTTTTTTTGTATTAGCGAACTTCTCTTCTTTAAGAAGAGATATTTCTTCGGTAACCTCATTCAATCTATTTGCAAAAAGCCCAGTATTATATAATTTATACTTATCTAATGAAATTGAAACTTCTTTTAGTTTGCTTTCCAATTTGGAAAACGCTCTATCTTTTTCAGATAATTCTTGTTTTTGGGCTTTTATATCAGACGACAATTTCTTAATTTGTTCATTCTTTGATTTGACTTCGGTGTTTAATATTTCAATTTGGGATTTGAAATTATCATTGATTTTCTGTGACTTAATTATCAAAGATTGCAATTTAGCGATTTCTTCTTCTTGCTTGGTGGCTTGCTCGTTTGTAGGCACTTTGCTTGATTCCAACTCGTAAATATTATTGATATGCTCTTCAATCTTAATTCTTAATTGCTCGATAATTTTTTCATTTTCTGAAATTTTTATTTGAGCGGTGGCAATTTCGGCTTCCCGTTGTAATATTTGTTCTTTCAGAATTGGAATTTCTGCTAATTGCGAAGTCAATTGAATTTTACTTATTGTAAGTTCGTCAATTGCGGCTTGAAGTATTTTGTTTTTCTCTTGTAGAATTGCATATTGTCCATTAATTTTTTCAGTGTTATCAATTTTATCTTGCAATAACCTAATTTGTTCTTTGTCGATATTCAATACCTTATTTATCTCGTCAACTTCCCAATTTAATTCTTTTATTCTTTCGTTAAGATTGAAATTGTCCGAATTATGCTTTGCGATAATTTCATCTTTTTCTAAATTGGAAAGTTCCAATTCATCGGATTTTAGTGAAATTGATTTTAGTTGCGATTCAATTATGTCAACCTTCTCTTGCAAAATTGTGTTTTGTTGTTGCAATTCACGATTGTTCGAAATCTCTTTCTTCAAATGACTAATAAGAACTTTAATTAAGTCCCATATTTTTTGGACAGGTTTGCCCAAAAGTTCAATAATATTACTATTTTCTAATTCATTAGTCATAAGTTATGAATTTAAATTGTTCTTAATATACCTTGGTATTTAGTTTGAACAAGGTCAATAATTTTTTTCAAAATTGGCTCAATTTCTTCATCAGTTAAAGTTTTAGATGACGATGAAAATTCCAAACTGAAAGCAATGCTCTTGAATCCAGCTTCAATTGGTTTGCCTTTGTAAATATCAAATAAATCACATTTATTAAGCAAATTGCCGGAAATTGCAATAATATTATCTAAAACATCACCAACTTGGATATTATCATTAACAACAAAAGCTAAATCCCTGAAGACAGATGGGAATGAAGTTAAGTGCTTGAATTTTGGTTGTTTTATTTCGAATTTATAAACTTTGTCGAGCTTGATTATAGCAGTATAAACTTGGTTTGTTAATTCGTAATAATCTAAAAATTCTTTGCTTACTTCGCCAATCATACCTATCTCTTGATTTTTAACGGAAAGAACAAGTTTATTATTGGAAAAACCAACAATATCATCTTCAACTTGTTTGAACTTGACATTATTGATTTTTAGAACTTTAAATAATTCAGAAACTAATCCTTTTACATCGTAAAAATCAAGTTTTCTTTCCTTAATTCCCCATTGTTTAGTAGTTTCATAACCGCTAAATCCAATTACCAAATTATCAGACTCATTAATTCCATCTATGAATTCAGTTTTTTCTGTGGTTTTAGTGAAAATTTTACCAATTTCGAATAATTTCAAAATTTGATTGCCCATTCTTTCATTATTTCTGATTGTTTTGAGCATCGAAGGTAATATTGATGGACGCAAAATTGATAATTCTTCACCAAGCGGATTGGAAATTTCAACTAATTCTTCGCTAAATTTCTTGGCAATTGCTGGTTCAAGCATATTTTGGGTGAGAACTTCGTTCAAACCGCGATTAATCAAAAATGTTTTTATTTTTTGACGGAGTTGTGGAACCGACAAATTGCTCGGGATAGGACTTGACGAAGTGTCGATTTGTGAGACAAATTGTGGGGCAATATTGTCGTAACCAAATAATCGTGCAATTTCCTCAATCAAATCTACTTCAATTGAAATATCACTGCGATAAGTTGGAGCAAGCACAATAACGCTATTTTCATTTTGGGAAACTATTTCGAAGTTTAATTTGCCCAATAATTCCACTAATTTATTATTTTCGATTTTATAACCAATAATATTGCGAGTCCTCTCAAATCTTAACTCAATTTCGGGTCTTTGAATTGGATTTGGAAATTCATCAATAATACCAGAAACAATTTCGCCACCACCTAATTCGGCAATCAGCTGTGCAGCACGATTGGCAGCGATGTCAATTCTTGCCCAGTCAGCTCCGCGTTCAAATCTGTAAGATGAATCCGAGGACAAACCTAATTTTTTAGAAGTCCTGCGAATAGAAACGGGATTAAAATAAGCAGATTCAATCAAAACATTTTGAGTAGTTTCAGTAATTTCGGAATTTTGTCCACCCATCACGCCAGCGATTGCTATGATTTTTTCGGCATCGCATATTGTGAGCATATTTCCATCTAATGTCCGTTCTTTACCATCAAGTGTGGTAAATTTAGAATTTTCTTCGGCAGTTTTAATAATTATATGATGATTAGCAATTTTGTCATAATCAAATGCGTGCAAAGGTTGATTCATTTCGAATAACACAAAATTTGTAATATCTACAACGTTATTAATAGGTCGCAAACCTAAACCAACTATCTTTTTCTTTAACCATTCAGGCGATTCTTGAATTTTTACATTCTTAACTAATTTGGCAACATATCGAGGATTTTTTCCCGAATCCATAATCTCCACTTTCGCTAAATTTTGAATATCGCCATTTTTTCCGAATAATTCTTGTGGAATAATTGGATACTTTATTGGAAGATTATAATAAGCAGATAATTCTCTTGCTATACCAATGTGAGATAAGCAATCACCGCGGTTTGGAGTTACGGAAATTTCAAAAAATACATCGTCAGCATCTAAAAAGTCAACTAAACTTGTGCCGATTTGAGTATTTTCGGGCAAAACCCATATTCCACTATGATCATCATCAATTCCTAATTCGTGTTTTGAACAAATCATACCATTAGAAACTAACCCACGAATTTTCTTTTTCTCTAATTTTAATCCATTTGCAGGCAGGACAGCTCCTGCAGTTCCAAGCACAACTTTCTGATTAACATCTACATTTGGAGCACCGCAAATCAAGCTGTAATTATTTGTTCCATCAGTAACTTCACAATAATGTAAATGGTCAGAACCCTCTACAAAATCACTTTTCAATACTTGAGCAATAAAGAAGTTTTGGTATTTGTCTTTGTTTTTTTCAATTTTTTCAACTTCTATACCTAAGTTTGTTAATGCAACATCGATTTCTTCGGGAGTTGCTTCTATATCAATATATTCTTTTAACCACTTTAATGATAATTTCATTTTAAACTAAATTCCGATTTTTAAAAAGATTTCAAAAATAATAAATTATTATGGATTATTAATGATAAACTTAAATTTACATATTTAAATATTTATATTTATAATATTAAGAAATAATTACAAGATAATTTTTTTACTAATTTCTTTAATTATTGCACAACTTCTTCATCACCAAAATCAAAGCGAATTAGGATTTTTTCTCCGTCTTTGCAATAAACTTCCAAGCTTTCAATCTCGCCGTCAATTCCACGATTAACAATTACAGAACTTTCCGAACTCGATACATCATCAAAAGGAACATTGTTAGAAATCTCAACAGATGCATCTTTTTCTTCAACTTCGTCTTTACTGTAAATATTTCTTGATTTGCGATTAGGATTGCTTCCAGTTATTTTGGGAATAACCAAAAAATCCTTAAAGTTTTTTATTAATACTTCTTGATGATTGAATTCTTTGTCTGTGTCCTCTCCCTTTGGAATATAAGATGGTGAAAACCTCGACTTTTTAGTTTCTTCGTAATCTTCATTCAAATAAACTTTGGCTTCTTCCTCATCAAACTTTGGATAATTAACATCTACATCTTTCTGCTTGATAATTTTAGCACTTGGCGATACTTTATCAGCGACTAAACCACCAAACAAATCATCAGACAAATCATCTAAATTTAGCAAAGGAGAATTGTCATCCAGATCTCCTAATTCATCTTGATTTTCAAATGCGTCAAATAATTCATCATTTCCCATAAGTCTACCTAAATATTGAATTAATAAATGAAGATATTTTATTTAGTTGAATTATTTGGCTTACAACGCCTGCATTTACTGCAGCAGATGGCATTCCATTAACAATGCAACTTTCGTAATCTTGTGATATAACATAGCCATTATTGCGAGAAAGGAATGACAACCCTCGTTTGCCATCATCGCCCATACCTGTCATTATTACTCCAAGTGCTTTGCCTCCGGCATATTCACTAATCGATTGAAACATAACATTTGCCGAAGGACGATAAATCTCAGATTGAGGCTCATCTCCAATTACTGCTAATCCATTGCGAAGAATTTTGAAATGTTTGCCACCAGGTCCGATATACACTATACCAGGGCGAATTTTTTCGTTATGTTCCAGTTCCTTTACAGTTATTTTACCAAGCGAATCAAGCCTTTCTGCTAATGATTTGGTAAAATGCGGTGGCATGTGTTGTGCAATCAAAATTGGTACAGGAATATTAGCATCAATAAGAGGAACTACTTGGTTTAAAGCAGCAGGTCCGCCGGTAGAAACACCAATACCAATTACTTGAATGTCTTTTGCAGCTGGCATTGGCTTATTTAATAATTTAACATAATTCTGACTTTGTGAAGATTTTTGTCTCAATCGCTCTTGGATGTCAAATTTTTCAATTTCTTCTCGACTAACTTCTCCACTATTCATTTTGTTTAGCAATCTTCTGCGGCGAACTCTATTTTGAATATTTGTGCTTCGAGCTATCTCTGTAATTTTAGAAATTAACTCATCTTTCAAACTATTCATTTCGGTGAATGCTGCTTTTTTGGGTACAAAGTCTATTGCTCCTAAGTCCAATGCTTTAATGGTAGCGTCAGCTCCTTCTGTAGTAAGTGTACTTAGCATCATAATAGGCACGGGATGTTCGTCCATAATATACTTTAAGGCGGTTAGTCCGTCCATTACTGGCATTTCTATATCCATTGTTACTATATCTGGGTTTAGCGACTTAACTTTTTCTATTGCCTCTTGTCCATTGTTAGCTGTTGCTATTACTTCTATCTCCTCGCTTGTAATAATTTTGGAGATTGAATTACGCATAAAGACTGAATCATCTACAACCAATACTCTAATCTTGCTCATTTTGATAAATTTTCATTTTAACTTATTGATAAAACATAAATTAAGGAAAATATTGAAAATATTATCATTTTTTTTATTTTTTTCGGCATAACTAAATTTATTGTGGAAAGAAATTAAGTTTTCCGAAATACAAAAGGACATTTATTCGATGATATAAATTGAATTTGTAATGGTATAAATTGGAAAAGGGAGTTCTAAAATTGAATTTGT
>DYPF01000046.1:0-6247 GCA_020720105.1 Chloroherpeton thalassium | reverse complement strand
GGAGTTCTAAAATTGAATTTGTAATGGTATAAATTGGAAAAGGGAGTTCTAAAATTGAATTTGTAATGGTATAAATTGGAAAAGGGAGTTCTAAAATTGAATTTGTAATGGTATAAATTGGAAAAAGGAGTTCTAAAATTGAATTTGTAATGGTATAAATTGGAAAAGGGAGTTCTAAAATTGAATTTGTAATGGTATAAATTGGAAAAGGTAATGGAAAAATTGCAGGAATGAGCTATCTTTTTGAAAAAGGTAATGGAAAAATTGAACTTGTGAGAAATTTTATTTATTTACAAATATTCTTTATGAAAAAAAAAGCATCAATTTTGTCCATTACTCCTATTTTTTATTATTTATTTATTTTCTAAATTTCCACAAATATTTTACTTAAGCCATTTTTTCATTTTTTAGATTCAAATTGTTCTTTTTTTACTCATTTTTCCTTACTTTTGTTTTTATATAAAATTAATGAATTATGAAAATAGAACAAATCATCGACTTAACCGCTCAATTTACTTCCGTAGATGAAATTCCGACTGATTATAAGCCGATTTTTAGGGAATATGCTAAAAATATTATTGACTTTTTAAATCAAGGTAAAATACGGACAGCCGAAAAAGACGAAAATAATCAATGGACAACAAATACTTGGGTAAAGCAAGCAATTTTGCATTTATTCAAGTTTTCGGAAATGACTGATTACTCAATTAATCCGAACTTCCCATTTTACGATAAAGATACTTTGCCAACTCGTCAATTTTCAATAGAAGATAAAGTACGAATTGTTCCGGGAGGCTCATCAGTTCGCGCTGGTGCTTATGTGGCAAAGGGTGTGATTATACTTCCACCTGCCTATATAAATATTGGTGCTTATGTGGATAGTGGAACAATGGTGGATTCCCACGCATTAGTTGGAAGTGGTGCTCAACTTGGTAAGAATATTCATTTAAGTGCTGCTTCGCAGATTGGTGGAGTATTAGAACCAGCAAATGCCCTTCCTGTTATAGTTGAAGATAATGTGATGATAGGTGGAAATTGTGGCATTTACGAAGGAGTTGTAGTTCGCAGTGGTGCTGTATTCGGCTCTGGAGTTATTATTACTTCTTCAATGAAAGTATATGATTTAGTGAATGAAAGAATAATCCAATCAGAAAATGGCAATCCACTCGAAATTCCTGAAAATGCAGTTGTTGTTGCTGGTAGTCGTGCAATAGACAAAGAATTTGCCAAAGAATTTGGACTCTCGCTTTATACTCCGATAATAGTTAAATACCGCGATAGTCGAACTTCTGCAAAAGTAGCATTAACCGAGATATTAAGATAAATCATTATATGCGAACTATTCCAAGGACACTCAAAAACATACTTAGTCTTAGTACAGCAGAGTTAGCAAGCCGTTTGCTTAGCGTAGTTTATTCTGTATATCTTGCTCGAGTTTTGTTTGTAGAATCTTATGGAATCTATGGAACAGCAAAATACTTAGTTGCCTATTTTGTTATTTTAGCCACACTGGGACTTGATTCTATCGGTACTCGTGAAGTTGCCACCAAACCCAAAGAAATGAAAAATATTGTAAATAACATCTTAACTCTTAGATTGGTATTGGCATTTATTGGTTATATTCTTCTTGCGATTATTACATATTTTTTAGACAAGCCTCCGATAGAAAAAGCAACAATATTACTCTTTGGGTTGAATATTTTTGCTAATAATACCTTGCTAAATTGGGTTTTTCAAGCATTAGAGAAGTTAGAAGTATTCGCAGTACGCTCGATAATCACAAATCTGTTGAATTTCTTAGGTATAATTCTATTTGTGAAAAATCCAAGTGACATAAAACTAACAGCTATTATTATTGTTGCATCTGCTTCTTTCAATTCAATTTTAATGATTATTTACTATATACGTAATTATCAAACTCTATCGCTAAAATTCAATTTTCCTCTTTGGAAAGAATACTTAAAACAATCAATTCCGATTGGAATTACTTTTCTATTATCAGGATTTTACAATTATATTCCGTTTTTTATCCTAAATGTTAAGACAAATAACTATTATTCTGGTCTTTACACTGCTGCTTTTAATGTGCTAATAGTTGCCACATTATTATCTTCGGTTATTCAAACTGTTTATTATCCAATTTTCTCCAAAAAGTCGAGCAAAGAAGACCGATTATCGATAATTAAACAATATTCAAAACTAACTTTCTCGATTGGTACGTATTTGCCGATGTTTTTATTTGTTTTTGCTGATAAAATAATAATGCTATTCGGCAAGGATTATGCCTCAGCAATGCCTACTATTCGACTATTAATGGTCTCGGTGTTAATCATTTACTACAGCATTACTTTTTTCTCACCCCTAATTGCTTGGAAATACGAAAGAAAAGTAATAATAGGGAATTTTGTTGGTTTGATAGTAAACCTAATATTGAATCTGGTTTTGGTGCCAATTTTATTCGAAAGAGGTTCAGCTATAGCAGCAATTATTACGGAAATTTCCGTATTTATTGTGTTTGCAATAATATTTTTCCCAATTTTCAAAACCTTATTGTTTGGGCAGTATTTGCGGTTCTTTTTGATTTCTGCTGCATCAACCTTACCCTTTTTACTTATTAATATTGAATTTTTAAATTCATTGCCTTTTATGATTATTTCGTTTATTATATTTTTGGCATTGATTTTTCTAACAAAAACTATAACTTTACAAGAAATAAAATTTATAAAAAAAGATGAAGTGTGATTTTTTAATAGTTGGTGCGGGCTTGGCAGGCTCTGTTTTAGCCGAACGTATCGCAACCGAATTGAATAAAAAAGTAGTGATAATTGACCGCAGACAGCATATTGCCGGAAATATTTTTGATTATCGCAACCAAGATGGGCAATTAATCCACAAATATGGTCCGCATATTTTCCATACTAATTCCCAAAAACAATGGGATTATATAACTAAATTCACAGAAATGTACCCATATTTCCATAGAGTATTGGGATTTGTTGATGGGGAATTTATTCCTGTTCCGTTTAATTTTAATTCGCTTTACCAAGTATTTCCACAGAAATTTGCAAAAAGTTTGGAACAAAAGTTAATTAGCAAATTCGGTTTTGGAGTGAAAATTCCAATTTTAAAGTTGAAAAACGACGAAGATGAAGATGTTCAATTCTTGGCTGAATATATTTACAAAAATGTATTCTTAAATTACACTACTAAACAGTGGGGGCTTACTCCCGAAGAATTAGACCCAAGTGTTACGAGCAGAATTCCTGTGTTTCTGTCGCGTGATAATAGATATTTTCAAGATAAATACCAAGGTATTCCCACGAATGGTTATACAAAAATTATTGAAAATATGCTTAATCATAATAATATCAAGGTTTTGCTTAATACTGATTTTAGTGAAATTAAAAATGATATTGATTACAAATATTTAATTTATACTGGGGCGATTGATGAATACTTTGATTATCAATTTGGTCAATTGCCCTATCGGAGTTTGAGCTTTAATTTCGAGAGAATCGATTCTGTCAAATTCCAAGAAGTTGCTCAAGTTAATTATCCAAACAATTATGATTATACCCGCATAACTGAATTTAAACATTTCTTGCCAAATAATTCAGACAAAACAACTATTGCTTACGAGTATCCTATTGAATTTATTAATGGTGCTAATGATAGATACTATCCAATTCCGAAGGTTGAAAATCGCGAACTTTATGAAAAATATTTGAAATTAGCAAGCGAAACCCAACCAAATACATTTTTTGTTGGTAGATTGGCAGAGTACAAATATTACAATATGAATGAGGTAGTTGGTGTTGCCTTATCCCTTTTTGAATCGAAAATTTCAAAGATGTGATTAATTAAACGTTATTGTAAACAAGTGGATTTATTATTTATGAGGGGTTCTAATAATTCAATTTAGACTGTCATTATGAGACAACCTCTATATTCCTCTAAAAAAGCTCAATTGACTTATCCTCCTGATTGCACAAATCAATTTATCAACTTATTTATTCCAATTTTATTAATATATATTAATAATTTCTTAATTTGATATTTTATATTTTTCGGTTTTTCATATTTAACAAATATTTAGGAGATTTATGTTTAAAGGACATCCAAAAGGGCTTTTCATAGCAGCAATCACAAATATGGGTGAACGCTTCGGGTTCTACACAATGATGGCTATTCTTGTCTTGTTTTTGCAAACAAAGTTCGGGCTTTCCGAGCAAGATGCAGGCGATATTTACAGTTGGTTCTATTTCGGTATTTATGGTTTAGCTCTTGTAGGAGGTTTATTAGCCGACTTTTCCCGCAAGTATAAATTTGTAATTCTCATCGGTATTTTAGTAATGTTCGGTGGATACGCACTTATTGCTGTTCCCGGTATGGGATTGATGGTAACTTTGCTTGGTTTGTTTTTAATTGCATTCGGTAATGGACTATTCAAAGGTAATTTGCAAGCTGTTGTTGGTCAATTATACGACAATCCTCAATATTCCAAATTAAGAGATTCTGCATTTATGTTATTCTATATGGGAATTAACGTCGGTGCTTTCTTTGCTCCATTTGTTGCTACTGGTGTCAGAAATTGGTGGTTAGAAACTAACGGTTTCTTGCACGATGGATCTTTACCTGCTCTTAGCCATCAAGTATTAAAAGGAACTTTGACAAATACAGAAGAATATTTGCAATTGGCAAATAAAGTATCGCTTAATGGACCAATCACTGATGCTGCTACATTTGCTCGGCAATACTTAGACTTATTTGCTCAAGGTTATAATTGGGCATTTGGTATTGCTGGTCTTTCGATGATTATATCTTTGATAGTTTATATTATTTACTATAAAGTATTACCAAATAAAGAAAAATCAGCTGTGCAAAAACAAGAAACCAAAGAAGCCGCCAAAAGCGATAGCAGTCGCAAAACTATAGGTGCATTAGTATCTGTTGGTTTAGTTATTGGAACTGTGGCAATTTTCTTCTTCTTGCTTAATAATTGGGCATTAGGCTTGGCAATTGGATTATTCATCGCTTTTGTTGGATTTATTGTATCATTTGCTCACAAAGACGAATTACCAAGAGTGATTTCGCTAATTTTAGTATTCGTTGTAGTAATATTTTTCTGGATGTCATTCCACCAAAATGGTCTTACGCTTACTTTCTTTGCTCGTGATTATATTGATAAAGCTGTTGATAAAGTTACATTCCTATTCTTCGAATTGCAATCAATTTTGGCTGTAATTGTTGGAATCGCTGGTTTAGTGATGGCTCTTACTAAATCAAACGCTGGCAAAATTAAAGGAATTGGCGCTGCTATGGCTGTTGTTGGTGGTGGTCTAGCATACTACTTCGTTACTCAAAATGGTGCATTAAATCCAATTTCACCAGAAGTATTCCAATCATTTAATCCTCTTTTCATCGTTGCTCTTACTCCACTTGTGATGGGTGTTTTTGCTTGGCTTGCCAAGAAAAATATCGAACCTTCCACACCGAAGAAGATTGGAATTGGAATGATTATAGCATCATTTGGTTTTGTGCTTGTATTAATCGCATCTTTGCAATTGATTTCACCTGCAGATATAAAAGCAGCTGGCTTAACCGATTATGGGAGAGTCTCGCCTTATTGGTTGATAAGCAGTTATTTAATTTTGACTATTGCTGAATTATTCTTAAGTCCTATGGGATTGTCGTTCGTATCCAAAGTAGCTCCATCACGCTTCCAAGGCTTGATGCAATCAGGTTGGTTATTGGCTACGGCAGTTGGCAATAAATTACTATTCGTTGGAAGTTATTTCTGGGGTAAATTAGAACTTTGGGAACTTTGGGCAATATTCATAGTTGTTTGTTTACTTTCTGCTGCATTCATTTTCAGCATTATGAAACGATTAGAAAAAGTAACAAGTTAATTTCGTTGGTGCTGGACACTGGCTGTTTGGCATTGGGAGTTAGGTGTTAAATTTTTATAATATTCTCAACTATCGCTGTAGGAGGCAGATATTGCTCTGCCCTGATTCATCAAGATGGAGTTCATCTCAAAAATGGGCTCCATTTTTTTTATTTAACTTCCATTCTTTTATTATTAAATAATAATTATAGAACAATAACAATTTATACTTCTCAATAATACAGCGGAAGAACTCTGTAATATGGCGGAAAGGCTCTGTGAAATATATTTTTTGGTATTATCAGGTTATTTTTGCCTTCAAACACTATTTTTCTTTGCATTATTCAACCCCACGCTTAA
>DYPF01000314.1 GCA_020720105.1 Chloroherpeton thalassium | reverse complement strand
CGTTAGATAAATTAATTTTTAAAAACGATGAAAAAAATTGTAAATAATCATGCGCTATAACAAAACAATTATTATATTTGGGAGTTGGGTATATATATTTTATCAATTCCGCGAAGAAATTATAATATATTGATATGCAAATTATTATAAGGTTTTGTAGCGGTTTATATAGTGAGAAATATACTCAACTCGGAGTTGAGATTATATAAACGTTATAGGGCATTTTAAAACTACATACAATGAACAGAATTAAACTTATTATTTTTTTAACTTTACTTGCACCGTTGAAATTCTTCGGACAGACTGCAATAGAAATTGCTAAAACAGGAATTAAATCGACTGTTTCAATTGTTGCGTTAGACAATATTTCTCAACCTCTTGGTTTTGGTTCAGGGTTCATAATAGATGATGAAACAATAGTTACTAACGTTCACGTAGTCGAAGGATGCAATTCTGCTTATGTTTTACTAAATGGACAAGAGAAAAAGTATTCAGTTAGTGGTTATGTTGCTATTGACAAGGCTAACGATTTAGTAATCTTAAAAGTATCCGGTCTATACGGGTCAGCTTTAACTCTTGGTTCAGAAACTTTTCCGGAAATAGGTGAGAAAATATATGCAGTAGGTAACCCAAAAGGATTGAACGGCACATTTTCCGAAGGTATTATTAGTGGCATTCGTGACTTATCTACTAATCAAATATTACAAATAACTGCACCGATTTCGCCAGGCAGCAGTGGAGGGCCAGTTTTAAATTCTGCCGGACACGTTGTAGGTATAGCGTTTGCGAGTTTTTCTGCTGGTCAAAATCTAAACTTTGCTATTCCTGTTAAATGCCTTTTAACTTTAAAATCAAAAATTACGACCCTGAGTTTATTGACAACAATAAAAACTCAACCTAAGAAATCAACTACAACTTCAGTTTCCCCTAATATAAAAGAAGGTGTTACTGTAAGAAATATTGACCCATGCTTTGGCTGTGGTCCAACAATGGTATTTTTCTCAATTAAAAACAACTTACCATATGCTGTTAGTGACATCCGTATTTTAATTCTTGTATATGATGCAACAGGAACAGTTGTAGATTACAATGAAAAGACATATTTTGAAAGTCGCTATTCTTCTGGTGATGAGAAAGGTATAAGACCATTTTTAGCCCGCTCAATAGACTTTGATAGCCATGATGAAAGTGCCCCACAAGTAATATTAAAGACAGGCTATAAGGTTAAAGCTCGGGTATTAGATTTTAAAATAATCGAAGAATAATAACTTAATGATTAAGCAAGACATAGAAATACAACAAAATGAGTAATAATGTATTAAACACCAAAATTGGTTCGCCATATAGCTTTGCTTTTGAAAATCATTCCAAAGAGCAAAAGAAAATTCTGACAGCGGAATTATTTGAACAACTCTTAATTTTTGATAAAGTTACCATAACTACAAATCGAATAAATTCTGCTCTTATTTTTTTAATCAGCAGCTTTGGTATTAATACAGTAGAAAGACTTTTGGAAAGTGGTTATATTCAATTTATGATTTCTGCGCCAGTTCTTGTAACAAGCGAAGGAAAGCAGTTGGAAAACGGTCAAATTGATGAAACAGTTATTTATGGTCAAACACCAATAGCAGCCGGTTCATTATCCACAGATGATTTAGACCCTGAACGGAATATTAAATTCGCATTATCTAATTTTCAATTACATAAAGATAGAAAAAGAATTTTTACAAAAAAAGCCCTTAAAAATTATATCGTTCCAAATGGTATGCTAATTTCAACAAATTCGGCAAATATCGTAATTGATGCATACAAGAATAATTCACTACAAGAGTTGGGGCTACCATTTGAAAAAGAACCTGAACAATTAAATAAAATAGAACGAAGAGTTCTTTTAGATTTGGGTTATAAGGTTCTTGAAACGGCTTTGCTTTCTCATTACAATTTAAAAAGTTATGAAAATTTTGAGCACTTTTCGATTTGTAAACAAAACTTCAAAAACATTGGCAAAGCTTATAATATTTCGGATAATACCACAACTATTTTAAGATTAGAAGGTCTTCCAGATTTAAAAGACCTTTTTATCAAAGAAATAAAAGATTTTGATAGAATTTTTAAAATACGTCACCTACCAAATGCGAAATATTACCGGAAATGGATAAATGAAGTAGGTGAAAATTCTAATTCAATAGAAGTTACTAAGGAATATCTGAATGAAATTAAAGGCAATACAAAATTCTTTGAAACAAATCAAGGAAAATTCATTAAGAATTTAGGTGTTTTCGGTGTAAATTCTGTTTTAGGTGCTTCAATCGCAGGTATACCTGGTGCAGTTGCAGGTTACACTTTGGGTTTATTAGAAACATTTTGGTTGGATAAAATTCTGAAAGGAAAAAATCCGTCAATGTTCATTAGCGATTTAGCTAAACTTGTTGAAAATGATAAAGCCCTATAACATGCAATTACCTTCTAAAAATAATATCCCCATCAGATGGGTTCATTTGCTC
>DYPF01000313.1 GCA_020720105.1 Chloroherpeton thalassium | reverse complement strand
AACCGTGAACAGGCAAGTATATTTGCCGTAGAAGATGGTTATGAAGCCATTGTAATGTTATGTTCCTATTCGTTTATACGGGATAAAGAAAAGTTTGGAAAAACAGTTGGCACGCACAACAACCTTTTAAACGACGAAAAATTTGTAGTACCCAAATGCACCCGCCAGACAGCATATTTGCCTGTTTAGCAATGAGTCCCAGTTAATGGGTGGAAAGTTGGATTAACAGTATAGAGGGTTTTGCTGCAAAATGAGTTAAATTGTCGCTAATTGACAATTGTTTTTGTGACCCAGGAGGGGGTCGAACCCTCGACCCACAGATTAAGAGTCTGTTGCTCTACCAACTGAGCTACTAAGTCATTTTTTTTTGGAACTGCAAAGATAAGCAAAAAAACAACCAGAACAAGAATTATGGGCTCAATTTTTACTACATTTTTTTTCATAAACAATAAATGTATGATTTAAATTTTGTTAGGACATGACTTCGTAAAAAAAAAGCTAATGTTAAAACGTTCAATTATAAACCTGCTATTCATTTTTATGTAGTAAATAATTTTGTATTAATTGTAATTTATATTACTTTTGTGGCATAAATTACAATAAGAATATTCTGATAATAAGAATAATAACATATATTTTTTCAGTTTTGTCGTACAACAACAAACAAAAATTCTTTGATAACGAATATAACAATCTGAAATAAAAGTATAGAACGCTTTTAAAAAATAATGTATTATATTGTTTAACAGCACATTATATGTTTTGGCTTAATTATTGAAACAAGATTTGATAAACAAAGCATATTTTTAGAAACCTAAATTTAAAAAAATAGAAAAACTGTTACATTTTCAACTATTGACCAATTTTACAAATTAACAGAACATGAAACACGTTAGATTTACAAAAATACTCCAGAAACAAAGATATTTGTTGCATTTCTTTGCTGCATTTTTTGTGCTTACCTTAACAAGCATTGAGAGTTTGAATGGACAGACTACTAATACATGGGATGGTTCTTCAAGCAATTATTGGAATACAGCTGCTAACTGGTCATTAAACTCTGTTCCTACAAGTGATAATGATGTTGTAATTAATGTAAATGCAGACATTCAAATTAATACAAACTCAACAATTAATACTTTAAACATCAACGGTAATAGTGAAGTTAAGTTTACTTCAAGTGGTGGTGCTCGAAGAATAAGAATTGATAATACAGGAAGTTCCATTGCATCAGGAAGCACTCTAACCCTTCAAGGTTCTACGGGTTATGGAACAAGATCAATGACAATTGCATATACCGGAGGAAACAATACAATGTATATTGCAGGTACATTGATTTTGAGCGATGTAGGTGAGGGTACAATTTACAACGCTACAAACAGTTTAACAACAGTTTCAGGACTTTTAAAAAATGATGATAGCCTTGGAACAGGAACAGCTGGAACAATAACTTCTACAGCATCCAACTTGTCTTTTTTATCGGGTGGCTCCTACCAACATGCTCGCAATGGTGGAGTTATTCCAACGGCTACATGGGCTACTGCTTCAGCTTGTATTATTACAGGTGTTACTAGCACAGTTCCAACAGTTGCAGGATTTAATCAGGCATTTGGTAACTTTACATGGAATTGTACCGCACAATCTGCTAATATCTCATTAGCAGCAAATTTAAAAAAAATAGATGGTAACTTTACACTATCATCGACCAATGCAAACCAGTTAATTTTATCGGCAGGTACCACTACTACACTTAGTGTTTTAGGTAACTTTTCGATGACTAACGGAACACTCAATTTTAACTCAGGGGCAAATATCTCTGCTATGAATGTGGCAGGAAATTTCAGTATGTCTGGCGGAACAATAACAGAAACAAATTCCGGCACAGCCAATATTAATTTCAACGGCACAAGCACACAAACCTATACCAAAACAGCAGGTAGTTTTGCGAATATAATTAACTTTGAGGTTTCAACAAATTCAACTGTTGATTTTGGAACTTCAATACTTGATGGTTCGATCGGCACATTTAATTTAGTAGGAAATGGAAAGGTAATAACCAAAAATACAGGCGGTTTTGCATTATCAGGTACCACAGGTACTATACAAGTAAGTGGTACGAGAACTTATTCTTCTACAGCCAGTTATGAATTTAATGGCACATCGGCTCAGGTTACAGGTTTAGGTTTAGTTACAGCAAATAATGTAACTATAAATAATGCTACTGGAGTAAGTTTGAGTACAAATACAACCATAAATAATCTACTTACATTATTAAGCGGAAAATTAACAATTGGTTCAAATAATTTAACGTTAGGAACTGGCGCAGTAGCAGGTGCTCCATTTGCGAACACAAATATGATTGTTGCTTCAGGTACGGGACAAGTTCGAATACTAATTACAAGCACACCAATCACCTATGCATTTCCTATTGGTGATAATACTTCAGGTGACGATTATTCACCTATTGAAATTACATTAACCTCGGCAACTCTTGCTCCGGGTGCAT
>DYPF01000045.1:9332-14937 GCA_020720105.1 Chloroherpeton thalassium | reverse complement strand
TTACAAATTCAATATTTACCATTACAAATTCAATATTTACCATTACAAATTCAATTTATGCCATTACAAATTCAATTTATGCCATTACAAATTCAATTTATGCCATTGAAAATTCAAAAATAATTATAATATTTTCAAATTTTTAAATCTTCAAATTAGAATAAAATTTCACAAATTCTTGTTTTATTTCATCTCTTATTCTACGGAATTCACTTATTATAAACTCTTCTGTGCCAATAGCTTCCGAAGGATCTTCAAAACCGATATGGATGCGATTATTAACTTTACCCAGAAACGCTGGACAAGATTCATTTGCACCGCCGCAAACTGTAATTACATAATCCCAAGTATCATTTAGATATTCGCTTACATTTGTAGGCTTTTGATGGCTAATATCAATCCCAATTTCTTGCATAACTTGAACTGCCTTAGGGTTAATTTGTTTGGCAGGTTCAGTTCCTGCGGAAAATACTTGCAATTTATCGCTGAAAGATTTGAGAAAGCCATAAGCCATAAGGCTACGGCAACTATTGCCAGTGCATAAAATTAAAATTTTCATAAATTAAATTATTTAATGTAAAAAAGATAAATGTAATAAATCCCAACAAAAATGAATACAATCGAAACTAACCGGTTGAACCAAATCTGAAAAGTTTGAATATTTTTGTAAAAATTTCCAATGCTTGATAAGCTATAAGAAAGTAAATAAGCGACTAAAATAACTGGCAAACCGGTCGCAATAGCAAATACGAGGGGCAAAAATAAACCTGAAGCACTGGAAATCGTAATGGGAATGAGCATACCAAAAAACAGAACACCGCTATATGGGCAAAATGCGAGGGCAAATACCATTCCCAAAGCCAAAGCACTAAGATTACTCGACCCTTTGATTCTTGCTTGAAACTTATCGGTCAAACTATTAAAAGAGGGGAATTTTACAGGAATACTATCCAGCATTAAGATTCCAATTATTACTAAAAAGGGACCTAAAATTCGTTCGCCATATTTGGAAAAAATTGAAGATATTTCAAAAGTTTCAGCACCAAAAAATAAAAGTAATCCAAGCGATGTATAGCTAATTGCTCTACCTAAAGTGTAAATCAAACCACGGATGAAGATTTTATTCTTATTTTGAATATCTTTACTAATAAAAGCTATTGCAGTGATATTTGTTGCCAAAGGGCAAGGGCTAATGGCAGTCATAAGCCCTAAAATGAAAGCATATAAAAATGGAGTTTGAGTATTGTCTAATATACTTTGAAGAAATTCCATAAATTATTGCAATTTTAAAATTTCAGAAGTTAGCAGTTCGCGGTATCTTTCTGGATTTGTTTTAGCATATTGAAAAGCAATATTTGTGAAATTTACTTTTTCACCTGAAGAGTTCACAATTAATAAAGTGGAAAAACTCACTTTGTACTTTTTGACAAGCTTTTTATTTGCTTTATCTTCAATATTAACAGCAGTAAATTTTATTTTTCCATCTTTATTTTCACTTGCAAACTTTTCTTGAATTAAACTCTGAGATTCAAATTCAACAGCATTGCAAGTTGGACAGCGATTAGTAGAATGAAAGTAATAAATATTTACTTTTTCAGAATTGCTTTCTGTATTGTCTTTACTTTCAGTTGGATTATATGCGAATAGTGTTAATAGGATAATTACCAATCCTATTTGGTTTTTAACATTTTTCATAATTCATTCCTTAAATTGTGATTATTTTGGATTATTTTCAATTTTACAAGTTTTAATTTCAGTTGTTACAGACTTTTGCAAAAATGTGCTAAATAGATTGGTTAGTTCTTGCCATTTTTCCTCGTTAAGACAATATTTAATATGAGGGGCTTCAATACTCCCTTTAATCAAACCTGCTAATTTCAATTCTTTTAAGTGCAAGGACAATCCTGATCTTCCAATTGGAAGTTCATCAATCAAATCGCCACTATAAAAGCAGGTGTTTGAATGTAAAAGTTTCTGTAGTAAAAATACTCGTACAGGATGGCTCATAGCTTTAGCAAAAGCAGCAATTTCTAATTGTTCTTCTGTATAGTTAGTTGCTTTAGCCATTAATCTCCTTTTCCAAGATGTTTTTAATCTCAGTTTTTGTTGGAACTCTGCCACTAAATAAAACTTTTTCGTTTAGGACAAGTGCAGGAGTTCGCATAATTCCATAAGCCATAATTGATTGTAAATCTTCAACTTTTTGCACTTCGATATTTAAGCTATTTTCTTGAATTGCTTGTAAAGTAACTCTTTCTAAAGCTCTGCAATTAGAACATCCAGTTCCTAAAATTTTTGCAATATTATTCATTTTTCTAACTCTTTGTTTTTGTATTTCAGTATTTCACAAAATTATGAAATAAAAATCAATAACAAACAATTTTCAAGAAAAAATTATTATCTATTCCAGTTGGATTCGAGTGGATTGCCGGCAACAACTCCGATGATTGCATCATATCCGCCATTTTCCATATTGCGATAATATGCAAATGCTACCATTGAATGATTGGAATATACTGTGTTGCCTTCGTATAAATCGAAAGAAATATTCTCAAATTTATCAGTATCAATATTTAACTTGGCAGTGCCATATAAATAATTATGTCGGGCACGCCGAACCCATTGTTGCAGTTTATAAGTACGACTATCAGCATCCCAATGCATCAGCCAATCGGAATTCGGATTCCAATTATTGAACGAACCCGAGACAAAAACATCTTCCTTGCTTTTAATTCCGGCAGGATCGAGAACAAATTCAAGATAGACGTATTCATCATCATAAGTGGAAATATATTTAGTTATCATACTACCGTCATTATCATAATCAAGATAATTTCCATTACGAATATAATCTGAGAAAGGCATTTGCACAAGATAATCTCCCTTTGGAAATTGTGCAGAATTGCTCATATCCAAAACTCGATAAACATTTTCGGCAGGAATTTCATAAATTAAAAATCGTTTTTCCGAATTAGAAAACCCAGTAATCATAGTAGGGAATTCATATTTATGAATATTCTGATAATTGTTATAACGCAATTCATTGATAACATAAGGTTCTGCCCATCGATGATTACGATAGATTACCATATTATTTAAATTAGCATTGAAAATTCTACTTTGGGTCTGCAAATTAACTTCAATATTATAAGCTGAATTAGTTATTTGATAAATGGGATTATAGAATGTGGAATTAAAATACATTTGCATTTCGGAAACAGATTCCACAACGAAAAATCTATCTTCCACAATTGGATTGCCATCGCCATAATATTCAAATATCTTGATTTTATAATTACCCGAAAATTTAAACTTCACTTGAGCATTTGGAAACTCCAATTTAGCACGATGAGAATAATTACTGGTGCTTGAAACTGAACTTTCCCAAACAAAATCGCTTGTTCGCATAAAGCCCGAATTGTTTATGAAGTTATTGGCATCTTCATTCCAATTAATATCACAATGAATAAATTCAGCATAAACACTTGGGGGAACATCTGCATAAATATCAAACTCAAAAGTAAGATACTTGAAGCCAATATTTGCCTGTACTTGATTAGGGACTCCTTCCATTAATAGAATTGGCGGTGCTTCCTCGTTGTCGAGACCATAAATTCTATGGAATAATATTTGAATAGGAAGTTTCTCTTCGTCTGTTAAAAGAAAATTTGGAACACAAAAAACGATAATAAATACAGAAAGAAAGTTTAGCAAGAATATTTTGTTTATTTTAGAAGCCATAACCCAAAGTTACTCCATAAACTAAATATGTTTTGCCCGAAATAATATCAACTGCCATATTAGGAACAATTGAAAAGTGGTCAAAATGGAATTTATATCCAGCACCAAATCTTAAAAAGAACTTAATATCTGAATTTTTAAAATTTTCTACTTTGCCGTGTTCATCTGTATGTAATTCTGTGTGTCCAGATGAAAATAATACTGATGGAGCTAAGTAAGTCTTAATGCCAAAAAACTCAATTCCAATAGGCAAGCCAGTTAAAAATTCGGAATGCTCACCTGTTATGTATTCTCCATATAAACCCATAAACACGTGTGGCTCTGTGCTAAGAACTCTTTCGTAATCCAAACCAATACTTGCACTTGTCCAACTTCCAGCACCCGTAAACGAAGTTGCTCCGATAAACAAACCAATTTCATTGAATATTTCTGAGTGCGAAAGATCTTCTTCAATTTCTTCAATTTCTTCAATTGCCTCACTTTCTTCGTAAAGTTCTTCTTCTTGGCTGTATAAATTTGTACTAAAAATCACAAATAGAATTATAAAAAAATAATATTTCATTGTCTTATCCTTCAAATAAACAAAATTAGAAAAAAATGAAAAAACTAATCGAAAATTATGAAAATTTAGTCTTCGATATCCACTTTAATGACGAAAATACCCTCAAACCAATTTTAATTTTTTTTCACGGCTATAAATCTTTTCGAAATTGGGGCTTTATACCATATATTTGTGATAAAGTTTCCGAATCCAATGCGATTGTAATTAATTTGGATTTTTCGTTGAATGGGATATTGTCTGAGCATCCATTGAAAATTGATGTGGATAATTTTGCAAAGAACAGAGTTTCGCAAGAGATTCAAGATGGACAAATGCTAATAAACTTATTGCAAGATAGCAATGCTCAATCATCTGAAATGCAAGAAATATTAAAGAATTGGAATGGCAAAATAATATTGTCTGGACATTCACGTGGTGCTGGGATTGCATTAATTCTTGCAAAACAGAATAAATTAGTTGAAAAATTAGCTTTAATCGCTCCTATTGCAAATTTCAACCGTTATCGTGATAGATTTATTAAAGAATGGATTGATGCAGGTAAAATTGAATTTTATGATTCCCAAAGCCAGCAAACATTAAGAATGGACGCAACTTATGTTCAAGACATTGTGGAAAATACTGCAAATTATGATTTGAAGTCTGCTGCTTTTTTATTAGAAAAAGACTTGTTAATCTTACAGGGTGAAAATGATTACACAATTAAGCAAGAGGAATCTTTCCAAATTTGCAAATCTTTTAAAGAAAATAATAAAAATTCACAATTTGCTTGTAATTTTGTATTAATCGAAAAAGCAAATCACTTGTTAAATTGTTCTCATCCATTTGAAAGTTCAAATAAATATGTAGAACAAGCAATAAGCGAGATTATTCAATTTTTAGGAAAATGAGAAGAGTTACATTCTTTTTAGTTTTTGTAGTAATACTGCAGTCCTGTCAATTAATTGTGATTGAGTCTAAGGAAGTTAAAAAACATAAAATAATAGCAAATAGGCAATCACCCTTGGGCGTGCTTAATCTATTTTTAATGCAATTAGATAGTAATGATTTATATACTGCTACTTTCTTTAAAACAGATGAAAGCGGGCGGAAACTATTACCCTTAGAGCAATACGAAATGTTGTATTCTACTTATAGACTTAGCCGTCAAATTTCACAATTGCCAATAACAAAGATGAAAATAGATACAATTCACGAGAACACTATGCTTATCAAAGTTGAGTTTGATTATATCAGACAAGTTGATTTCTTGACAAGTAAAATTGATAGTGTTTGGTACATTGCTGAACTTAGTAGCAAGAAAGT
>DYPF01000045.1:0-9232 GCA_020720105.1 Chloroherpeton thalassium | reverse complement strand
TGACAAGTAAAATTGATAGTGTTTGGTACATTGCTGAACTTAGTAGCAAGAAAGTAAGTTTATATTAATGGCTGTCTCATTAGTCAGCTTTGCTGTTAGAGGTTGTCTCGTAAGTCAGTTTTTGTGTCATTCCCACGAAAGTGGGAATCCATAAGTCCTCTATAGTAGTGGATTCCCGTTTGCACGGGACTGACAATTTTGAACATTTTTAGAATTATGAGAAAGCTAATTTAAAGGTTAATATGTATAAATCAATATTAAATCAATCATAAGAAATTTGTTCGGTAATATCGAACAATTCTTTACCTAATGCTTCTAATAAAGTATCCAATTCTTGCATTGAATCTTTTGCTAAAACACCTTCGGCTCTCTTAATTTCCACTATTCCCATCGAGTTGAACTCATTAATAACGAGCGTGAGCTTAGCACTATCGCCAATTTGCTCAAATGAACCTGTTAAAAAACTTTGTACTTCGTATTTTCTAAGTGTATACAATTCCATTTGATTAGGAGCTTTGTAATTTTCGGGTGCATATAATTTAAATGTAGCATAAATTGAATCGCGAGTTTCCACATCAAATGGTTGATACTTAGTACTTTTCGAGGCTGATTCAAATAATTTTTCGATAATATAAAAAGAATTAATAACTTCATTATTGAATATTTTCCAATTTGGCGAACTTGGTTGTTTTATAAACTCAATGCCAGAAATAACCAAAGTCTTAGCAGGAAAAATTGGATTTTTCAAGTGCGAATACAAATTAGAATCTTTAACAGATGCAGCAAAAGCCCTCTGAATTGAAGTGAGTATTGATGGGTCGTAGAGGTATTCTTTTTTTACTGTGTCGATATAATTTAGATAAGAATAGCCTTCGCCTTTACTTTGCTTTTTGTAATCTTTATCCGAAAGTAAAGTGGCATCGCACCTAAGCATATTTTTAAAGCGATTAAAATTGAGATAGATCAGAAAATCAGCCTTGAAATATTCAGCTAAATTTTTAATATTAACTTGCTTGCCTTCTTGTCTCCATCTGTTGCTAATTGTGTCGATATCTTTTTGTGGAATAATATCAAAGTAATTCGACATCAACATAGCAAATGCAAATGCCGCTTCAATTTTTGAAGGGTTTAATTCTTCTAAACCATTCCCAACATTAATTCCAGCAACGAATATTTTCAGTGGTTTAATCTGATTTGTCTTTTTGTCTGTTCTTTGTGCAAATAAATTTGTTACAAATAAAATGCTAACCAAAAATAACAGAATAGTGTTTTTTTTTATCATTTTATCCAATTATTTGTTTAATGAAAATTGTAATGTTTCTTGACAGGTTCTATAACTTCCCATTGACATTTAAGCCCTTCAGGAAAAACAGCATAATCAAATTGATTTATTTCGTAATCACCATTTGCTGTATGAACTATTACTTTTCCTTCTAAAAAATAGCATTCTTCAATTGAGTCGTAATACCAGTCAAATTTGGATTTTTCCTTAGTCCAAATGCTCCAATTTCTGATTCCTTTCTCGTTGATTTCACTTTCGGATAGTTTTTTTACAATAATTTCCATAGTTTATCTAATTTTATTTTTTAATTAAACAAAAATAGTAAAAAAAAATAACTTATACTCAATTTGACGAAATTGAGTAAAGTTTTATTATAAAGAAAAACCCCTTCTGTTATGGCAAAAGGGGTAAGTTCTTAATTGAAGTGTTTTATAGATTATTTCTCGTAATCATAACCTTTGATATTGCCAGTAACCCACATTGAAGCATTCATAGTGCCGTTTTGAGCCATTTTATCATAAATCATACCGTTAGTTCCAGATAATAATGTTTTTGCATCATATCCTAACAATCTTAAATAAGCAGTGATAAAAGCACTTGTTTGTCCAGAATAGCAATAAACTACTATAGTTTTATTTGTTGGCAAAGTTTTCAAATCAGTTGCAAATTTAAGTGTTTCTTTAGGAGTGTATTGCATTGCACCAGGAATGTGTCCAGGGTCAGCATAGTGGTTTGCAGGCCAATAATTTACAATATAATAGTTAGATAAATTTCCAAATACAGTGGCAGCAGTAATCGTGGCAGCAGGACTGAAGCCTTCAGTTATAACAGCTTGGAGTCTAACATCAAAAATATCTTTACCAACTTTTTTACCAGTAGTTAAAGTAGGCATTGCACCTTTTGCTCCTTTGGGAGTATCAGTAGAAACAAATTGTGAAGTATAAAGATTACCATTAGCAACTGCATCGTTCCATTTCTTAGCAAAATCAGCATTCCAAGACGACATTCCCCATTTAAGAGAGTATGCATTCTTGATACCTGCTAATCTTAATAAAGATGTAGCATAAGCAGCTGTTTGTCCAGAATAGCAGCAAATTACTATTTTATCATAAGTTGCTGTAAGACCTTTTACGTGTGTTAATACATCAGCAAATGCAACATTTTTTGCACCTTTAATATGACCCAAAGCAAAATCAGCAGCAGCACGTATATCAATAACGTAAGCTGTTCCAGCTTCAACACCTGTTTTAACAACTTCAGCTGTAACTAATGCCGGTAGATCTGTATTTACAAAGTCCTTTCCGTAGGGACTTTCCACTGACTCTAGGTAATTTACTAGAACTTCAGCTTCGTTGATTGACGGGTTGGTTGTATCGTCCTTGGAACAAGAAACGATGAACATCAAAGCAAAAAATATGCTAAGAATTGAGAAGTACTTTTTTAACATTTAAAACTCCATTATTTAATTTAAAAAAAAATTATTTTAACCAACTTTCTGGTAATGAATTATCTACAGTATATTTTTTAGTGGAATTAATTTCCCAATCTTGTTTCAAATCACTTTCAAATAAATACCATTTAGCATTTATCAAAGAGTCGCCTTCTTTGCGGATATGGCAACTTGAAAAACACATTTGACCTTTTGCAACTTTAGTTCTATCTGTCCATCTCAAAATATTATGAGGGGTTGTAAAGTTAAATATTGGTAATGCAGCAAAATTACTCATTTCAGGTACACCATATTCTTTAAAGTTATCAGGTGCACCTAATGTGCGGCGTAAAGTAACAAACTTATAACCTTTCTTAATATCAGGAATAGTATTCAAACCAATTTTAAAGTCCATATATGATGGAATTCTTGCACCAGCACCGTGAACGTGGCAACTACCGCAATTATTATAAACTTGTGAGTGGCAAACTTGACAATTGAATGAATCATAATGTGCAGAGTGATATTGATTTTTAGATTCAATATTTGGATGGCAATTTTCGCACTTTGGTAATTTTGTATAAGAATATCTTTGCTCAACTGGAACTCCATCACCGTGCATTTCTGCACCAGAGTGGCAAGACAAGCATTTCATTCCTTTTGTTTGGTGTACATCTGGCTTAGTTCCTGACCCAACTCCTAAGAAAGCATGACCTCCTCTTGAAGTATGGCAAGTAACACAAGTGTTTAGCATATCAGGTGTTTTAGTGAACTTATGTCCGTTAGCCAATCCACCGCCACCAGTTGGAGGACGATTGATATGACATTCGCCGCAACTTGCATGGCAAGTAGCACAATTCTTTGTATAACCTTCAATTTGGTGAGCTGGTAATTTGCTAAAGTCAGATGAATGCTCATAACCACTTCTGATAGCTACTTTTTTCTTTTGACCAGTTCCATTATGAATACTTGTAGGAAAATTATCAACTATTTCTTTATGGCAAGAACCGCATTTTTTTGTATAAACAGTTGAAGGATGAGGAATAAAGTTGTCAGAGTGAGCCTTTTTCTTATCATCAGTTCCATCTACTCCATTATGGCAATTCACACAACCAACAGCATAATGTGATGATTTTTTGAAGTCAGCATAACCAGCCCCGCCCATAAATACACGGTCATAAGGTTCATAGTGTGGTGCTTCTCCACCGCAGCCACCTGCTGGTGCAGTTGTATCAGGTGAGTACACTTTTTGAAGATGAGCATAATTTGTGTGGCAACCTTCGCAGGAAGCAACACTCATTTCATCTGGAGGGTTTGTGTTTTCGTCATCTTTTTCGCAACTCATAAAAAATATGGGTAGCAATAAAACAAATAAGTAATATTTAATTTTCATTTTAAACCTTCAACAACTATTATTAATAAATATTAATTTCAAAATATTGTGATTGATAAATTTTCTTTATGCTAAATTAACAAAAAAAATAATATAATGAGTATATTTATGAAAAATAAAATATAATAATGAACAAACATTAATGTTTTAGGTCTTTCTAAATGATGAATGATGAATAAATATTAATAATTATAAATAAATAATTGAAAGTTTTTAATTATTCACTAATTTTCTATTAAAAAAAAAGAGGCTAATAAAGCCTCTCTTTTTGTGTAATACTATTAAATGATATTAACTAACAGCCACCTAAAACTCTCTTAGGTTTGTCTGATACTTTCTTATCTGAAGGCTTGTATTTCTTTAGAATTTCAGGCAAAATTGCTTTAGCTTGCATTCTAAATTTATCCTTATTCTTTTCTGCCAATGTAGTAGCATTAGGATTAGGTTGATATTCAAGAATGTCTTTTTTGAATGCGTCCATTCCACCACGTAATATTTTGATTCTCTTATAGCCAAGTTCAGTTGCAATAATCGCCATTCTTTTCTCAGTTAATTCATCATTCGCAATAAATATATTGTTTCTGTGTAATATCTTTAAAAGTTTATTTGGTTCTTTCGAGAACAAATCATCTGTTGTCATCGGAGTAGATTTAGGTAATGGTAATTCCATTCTATCTTTTTCGGAACGGAAATCAAAAATGTGAAATTTATTACATTCCATCAATTTCTTTAAGCACAAAACGAATTCATCTGTACACATCATCTGTTCAGAGTGAGATTCATCTGTACATTTTTTATTTCCCCAACTTTTCATCACATAATTATCATCCGAAACTAATTCTATTAAATCTGCTTTTCTATCTGTAAAGAAAAATGAAGATAAAGCCATCACAACTCCGACAACTAATACCGAAGTAAAATATGGCGTGGTCTTAATTGCAGGTTGATTAATCTTATTTACTTTATTTTCTATTATATTAGTTGCATAGAACGACAAAAGAGCAAAAATTACAATGATGAATGCAAATAGGGTTTGAGAAATACCCAATGTTTCGAATAATTGCGGGTTGCCGAGATTTGCTGATTTGTATAAGCCTTCGAACATTGGATAGCCTTCTGCAAAAATCAGAACACCAATAAATGCACCGCCGATGAATACCATTGCATCTATTTTGCCTATTGCAGCGGCACAAACGCTTGTCCCTGGACAAAAGCCGCCTACAACAAAGCCAAGACCCATAATCAAACCTCCAATAATGGCTGACCATAGGAAAAAAGGATTGATGAAAACAAGGCTCATATCAATTAATCCATAATGATTGAATGCGATAATTCCAACCATTGCCACAACGCCCGCTGTAAAGAATACACGCAATACTGTGAAGTCGTAACCATAGAATAATCCTACGAGTTTTTTGGATGTTGAAAAACCTGCCTGTTCCAAAATTGCACCGAATAATACACCGATTACTAAGGCAACAATATAATTTAAATTTCCACTAATAATATCTGGCACTAATGGTCCCATAATTCTACCTCCTTATATCCAAAACTTTCTGAAAAAATATGCAAAAATGTAAGCACCTGCAAAGATTGCAAACATTGTTATAATACCACCTGTGGACATTACGGCAAGACCGCTTAAAGCCGAGCCGCTTGTGCAACCTCGTCCTAATTGCGAGCCAATGCCCCATAATACTCCGCCTATGATAGCACCAATCACCCTCATTTTTGTGGTTGATCTTGGTCCCATTTCGAATTTGAATTTTAGTCTATTTGCCATCAATCCTGATAGGAAAGCACCAATAACAACACCAATGACTTCGAAGACTAACCAATTCATTAGTGGACTACCGGTATGCTCCTTCGAATACTCTTGATAAAAATGAGTAGCTTCTGTATGAGCCGGAGCAACTGACTCTACTGCTGCGATAGTAAAGCTTTTGATAGCTCCACTTGCACCAAGTCCGCGACCAGTAATAAATACTGTTGCAAGTAGTAATAAACCAAGTAATACTCCTGCAAGGTAAGGATTCATATATTTTGTTTCTTCCATTTTTTCACCTTAATTTTTAATTGGTTGATTAGTTGATAATTCAGTATTATCTTCATTATTATCTTCAGTACTATGTTTTTTCTCATCATCATCTTCTAATTCTTCATATCCAGTAAGCATTGCATTCAAATTTGATAAAACAGTTTCGCCTGTAGTTGTCAAATATATATGACCAATCACAAAAGCTAATAGCATTATCGCACCTGCAGTATGGATAATAGCAACCAATTCTAAAGTGGAAATATTGATTGCATCTACTCCAAATTTTGATGGATATCTGTAAAACATATAAAGCAATCCCGAAGCAACAACTATTGGAATAATTAAGACTTTCAAACCCAAATATGCTAATTTTTGTAATGGGTTTAATTTGCTTAA
The DNA here is from genome assembly GCA_020720105.1 of Chloroherpeton thalassium. GTDB lineage: Bacteria > Bacteroidota > Ignavibacteria > Kapaibacteriales > UBA2268 > GWF2-33-9. The sequence continues at coordinate 2,694 of DYPF01000045.1, read as the reverse complement.
AACAGTTTTCTTGGTTGGGTGAGGTGCATTTTTGAATATACCGAAGATATAATAATTTGCTTGTGCCATTAAATTTTTCAACGATGGAACGTATTGTTTCCATTCCCCAGTTGCAAAATGCCAGAATATTGCAAAAGCAATAAGGATTAACAAACTATACGCAGCAATATTGTGATAAATAACTGCTTCCTCAAATCCAAAGAAGGAATAAGTGCCGTGAATTTCAAATCCTGTGAATGCTAAGAAAAATATCAAGATTGCTTGCATCCAATGCCAAAATCTCTCAAAGCCCCTGTAAATATATACTTTTTTGTGTCCCATTTTATTATCTCCTTAATTGTTCTTTTTATTGAAATATATTCTTAATAAACCGTGTCCGCCAACTCCCAAAATTGTGAGGATAATTGCCCACATTCCTGCAATATCAACAATTTTAGATCTATCTCTACCAGGTAGATAGAAATCTTTCAATCCAGCTAATCTGGAATTATCTCTTGTGTGACATTCCTCGCACTTAACTGATTCTTCGGCTGAGGATACCATGTGATTTATAGGCCAATACATCACTGTTTCCATAAATGATACTTTTCCACTAAATGGCAATCCCACTTCGTTCATTCCAACTTCAGATGCTGTTAGCCAATTAAAATCTACCCAAAAAGCACCTTCACCTGGATTATCTGAATATAATTTTGGTTGGATTAATATCATATTAACTGGATCGAATGGTTGCTTAGCAAGGTGTATTTTAACAGGAATAATTTTTGCATCTGGATCAGCATACGCACCGTGCAATTGATTCAATACTAACGGCTTGGTTGAGTCAGCAATTTTATCTCCTGATACATAGTGGCTGGAAGTTCCATTATGCCAAATATAATCAGGTTTTATATTTCTTCCCCAAATAAAATTACCTTTTATTGATAAATAAGTATGATTGCCGAGTGAATCGTCTTCTTCGTAGGGTTTGCCATCTTTCAATTTACCAGCAGTTGACCAATCCCAATACAATTTTGTAGAATTTACTTTAGCGTAAGTTGGAATATGGCATGCTTGACAAGATACTTTAATTGTATGTTCGTTTAGAATATCATCTTCGTGGGGAGTTGCTGTGTGGCAATCTTCGCAAGTGTTTCTATTTACGTTCATCGAGGAAAGTGAATAAACTTTACCAGAAATATTATGGTTTTCTGTTTTGTGGCAGTCTGCACAATCCATATTCATTCCATCTGTGCCCATGTGAATGTCTACTGATTTAGTTGTTTCGAATAATGCCATTTCTAAATCACCATGCTTAACATTATTGCCTCCACCACCATAAAAGTGGCAAGTTCCACAATTCCCTCTTCCAGGTGAACCTACATTTTGAGCAATTTTGTTTAAATTAACTGTTGGGTCGGGCAATCCAGCCATATTATTGCCTTTGATGTAAGTGTCTGTATTATCATGGCAAACCAAACAGTCAATATTAGTAGAGTCAGTATAACCTCTACCTGTATCATCAATACCGTATCCAATATGGCATTTAGCACAACTTTTTTCATTACTTACTGCACTAATACAGAAGTTATTGATTGCATTTCGTTTACCAATGTAAGTGATTCCACGACCTTTGATATAATCTACTCTTTCCCAGTTCCAGTGATTGCCTTGCATAACCTGATGTGAGGTCATATTGTGGCAAGTTTCGCAGGCTTTAGTAACTTCACGAGCAGAGTTGAATTTTTGTTGTAGAATAGCAAAACTGCTATGATCTACTTTCTTGATGTCTTCCTTGGAATATTGGTCTTTCAATTTCATCAGTAATGTAGCAGGTTGGTCTTTCTGAGCTAATTTACCGACAACAATCACGACAATCAATCCAAGAATTGCGAGAGATATAACTATTTTCTTCATATATCTATAATATTTTAATTAATTTATTAATAATTTCTATGTAAAACTTTTATTTTCCTTTGTAAATTTGATTTATATTCTGTTTTTCTTCCCATTCAAGGAAAAGTTTAACCAAAGTGGAAAGTGAGCATTTCATATTATTGAATTGCTCCATGTCTATGCTTTTCAGTATTTCGATGTGCATATCGGTGTAGCTTTTGTATAAGTTTTCTAAAAAGACTTGAGCTTTGGGCATTAATTTGATAATGATGTTTCTCTTATCATTTTCATTGATTACTCTAGAAAGTAATTTTTTAAACTCTAAAGAAGTTACAATATGAGTCACCCTGCCTGAAGTTAAATCGAGTTTCACTCGAAGTTCTTTTACTGTGTAAGTCGATGAATTTGCAAAGAGTTTCATCATTCTTAGTTCAGTAGGGGAGAGGTTGAAACTTTCTGCAAATTTGTGTTCTTTGTTACTGCAAATTCTTGTTAATTCGCAGATTAATTGTGTTATGGTCTGCACATCATTGCAATCAGGAGTTTCTTTCATTGTTTTTGCTTGAATTAACAATACAAAATTAAGAAAGTTTTATAGACTAAAACAATATTTTAGACTATTAAAAAATATTAATTTTTTCGGTAAGCATAAAGATAATTAAGATATAGGACTAACTTTGATGTTCGCAAAAACAAGCGATATTTATGTAAAACGGGCATTATAACATCTATAGTTTAATTACTTTGAATGTGTAATTATTAAGTTTACTTTCTACTTTAATAAAGTAAGTTCCATTTACTAGCGAATTCAAATTAAAT
>DYPF01000312.1 GCA_020720105.1 Chloroherpeton thalassium | reverse complement strand
TCGGTTTAGTCTATGATCTGCTTTAATATGTCCAATTATCGGTTCTATTCCTGCCCTTTTTTTATGGGCTTGACTTATTTTTCTTCTAAGGTAGTAACTCATTGATTTCTTTGGCGTTATAGGTATCAATATCTCCGTTTCTCCTATTTGCTTTCTACCTCTGTAGCCTCTGTCTACTTTCGCTATTTTGGGCACTTTTCCTAACATTCTATTAACTTGTTGTAATACAGAATCTAATGTGTGTCCGTCGTATTCATTTCTAAACCCTAATGCTCCAACTATAAACGCTGGTCTATTGCTAATTTTTTTAATATTCTATTGTAAGTTTGTCTTACAGGTAACTGCTTTCTAAAATGCACTAATTCAGATGCTTCGCATGGAACACCAGAAACAAATGATGTTTCTCCGCAGAAATATTGATAATAAATGTTTTCACTCCATTGTTCTACAACGCTTTCATCAGATACATTGCGGATGTGTTTTAGCATCAGCAAGCCTACCATTAAACGAATAGGTTTGGCTGGGCGTCCGTTATTGGCGCAATATAAAGGGTGTTAAATCCAAGTCAACTAATCTTATGTAATGTTCATTTAATTCTTTACAAATATTTTGGTATGCGACAAGTGCTTTATTGCCCATACCACTTCCATAGTTTTCTTCCAAAATTATCAATTTGGTTGGCACAGCAAAAAAAATCCATTTAGCCAACGAATTTCAAAAATATAATCCCAACAATCATTCTCATTCTTGAATTTAATAATAAATTCTTGAAAATCTTTCAGATAACTTTCTTTATCAATCATATACAAAAATATAAAAAAAACTAACTTGACCGAAGCGGATAAGCGGTTAACTTAATTCGTATTAAAAAAAAGCCGACTTAATGCCGGCTTTTTTTATTATCTGTATATTAGAAAACTTTTAATTAAAAAAGTGTTGTCAATATAAAATTTTGAATAATATAATCCCGACGGTAAATCAGCAAGGGGCAATTCAAATTTGTTAATAAAGTTAAAATCATTATCATCAAATTCTTTTACCGTCTGACCTAATGAATTATAAATTTGAATTCTCCTGATAAATAAATTTTGATTATTAGTAATATAAATAAAATCATTTGCTGGTAGGGGATAAATTGAAATTGAATTTTCGTCTTGGTTATCTTTTACGTCAGTTCCATATAAACTAAATATATTGACCTTGTAAGTGATACACCATGGATTGTGTGATTCCCATCCTTTAGGTATCCACCAGTTATTTTTTCCTTGAGTTGGTTTAAGCCAGTAAACAGTACCGGCAAAATGAGATGTATCATGCTCTCTGCCGTGGAATGGACATTTTGTTGTCAGCTCAATGCTTTTTGAATTACTTTGAGATGTTGTGCTTTCTACGGTACTTGTAGAACCACATCTCGTTTCAAGATGATAAACCTCTGCTTCAACTTCGACACCTTCACCGTAACCCATTGATATAGCGATATCTTCACCCCAAGATTGATAAAATTCAACTTCTGATTTATGTGTAATTGTTTCGTCTGTTTCTAATCCTATTTTATTCTCGCTGCCACGTGCCCAAGAGTAAATTTTACTATAGTATTTATTATAGGAATCAATATCCACACTGCGATTAATATACGAAGTAAAATTTCCGGGATTAGGTGAGTGTGGAACAGTATCTAAATAATATGGTACCCAGTCTAAGAATTTCTGAGAAATATTAAAAGTATAAATATTGTCTAAGAAATTGCCGTTACCATCAGTAAGCATAAACTTTTTTCTAGTGATTACAGGTCTTTGAAATAACTTGTATCCAACAGGTCTTCCTGCTGTTGGAAAAACTACCTGATTTTGATATTCTCTTTGTGAAGTTGAAGAATCGGTAATTGAAATAGCGTGTCCCTCAGTTTCACTAGATGTCCCTAATATCATCAGGTTGTATATCCAATTCTTGTCAAATGCTACTGAGTGTTCCGCTTCTGAACTTGTTGATGAACCGAACTCCAGCATTGAAGGATAAAGTTCCAAACTTGCAAGTGAATCAATATTATCCTCATTCAACACATAAGGTGGTGGTCCTTCGATAACACCAAGCAATTCTGATAATCTGGGATCAGGGTTTGTATCTGTTGTATCTTCTTCCGGCAAATAAATCATTTTGTCTGAATCCCAGACTAAATAGTCTATGTTAATAGTTGAATTTCCGTGGGTGTATAATGACAATATAATCTTTTTACCCAAATTCTTTTCTTCGCCATATGTATGGTAATACTCAAAGGCGTAGGGTTGAAATTGATATTGACTCCCAAAATTTTCATACTCAGCATGTCCGCATAAGTCAAGTATTTCAGCTTGGTACGCATATTGATGTTCAATTGAATATTCAATTCTTCCAATCGTCTTGTTGCATCCGGATCCGTTTGCTTCGTCTGAACTATAAAATATTTGAAGGGCATATCCATTTGAAAAACCACAACTTACTGTTCCCGGAACAATTGAAAGATTACGCAGTTTTTTTACATGAATTGA
>DYPF01000311.1 GCA_020720105.1 Chloroherpeton thalassium | reverse complement strand
AAAACTAACTATTTTTGTAATGTGCAACAATAAAAAATCCTATTGATATGAAAACAAATATTTTTTTCTCTAAAAAAACTACACTTAATTCACTTATTGGATTTTTAAGTGTACTATTAACTTCTTGCGGTTCTTATCAAAATAGTTCCTATTATGATAATGACGGAATATACGGAAGTACTGAAAAAATTGTTCAAAACGATTCAAACAATCAGTATAAAAACTATTTCAACTCTATGGTAAAGGACAACATTAATTCAAATGACACCGTTCGAATAGTAACCCAAAATTCTCTTGACTGGGATAACAATCCCACACCAACTTCTGTAAATATTTATGTTGAACCTTGGAGTTGGTCATTTGGTATTGGTTATAAATATGGTTATGGCTACGGTTATCCTTATTACAACTATCCTTATTATGGTTATGGCTACAGTTATCCTAATTACGGTTACAGCCATCCTTATTATAGTTATGGATATCCTTATTATGGATGGGATTATCCTTATTACGGTTGGAGTTATCCTTATTATAGTTATGGATACAGTTATCCTAATTATAATTATAACAACAATTACTCCTATAATTCAAGTAGAAGAGGCTCTTCGTATACAAATGGCGCAAATGGAAACAGATATTCTCAAACCAAAACTTATGCTAACCGAGAAACAAATTACTCTAATTATAGTAGAAATTCTACCAATAACACCTCAAGAAACAATTCTTCATTTCTAACAAGAGATTATACTCAAGATCGCAACAATTCAAACCATAATTCCTCTGGAACAAGAACCAATACTAACACAAGTGGCGCCAGAAATCAAAACTATTCTCCTTCTAACAATAGATCTAACAATTCTAATTCAAACAATTATAATAATAACGAAGGAAGATCACACAGCGACAACAGCAACAGTGGCGGGAGAACATCTAGCGGAGGTGGAGGAAGAAGAGAATAAGTTTATCTCTTTTAAAAAATATTTATAAACCAATAATTAAACAAAAGATGAAAAAATATATATTTCTTTTATTTGCAAGTTTCGCTTTTAGCATATCTCAATCTCAAGAAATTCAAGATGCAATTCGCTATGCGCAAGAAAATTTAAATGGAACTGCTCGTTTTAGAGCTATGAGTGGTGCTTTTGGAGCACTTGGTGGTGATTTATCTTCTATAAATGTAAATCCTGCAGGATCTGCAATTTTTTCAAATAATCAATTTACATTATCATTATGCAGTTACAATACAAGCAATGATTCTAATTATTTTGAAACAAATACCTCGTCTTCTAACAATTCTTCTGATTTAAATCAAATGGGTAGCGTTTTTGTTTTTAGAAATCAAAATTCAAATAGCAACTGGAAAAAGTTTTCAATAGCAATTAATTATGAAAACGTAAATAATTTTGATAATTCCGTTTTTTCAGCCGGGAAAAACCCAAATAATTCCGTAGCAAAATATTTTGTGAGTTATGCAAATGGAGTTCCATTAAATGTTTTGGAAAATTCCACTTATGGTGATTTAAATCATGGTGGACAACAAGCTTATTTAGGTTATCAAGCTTATGTTATTAATCCTGTTACCAATCTCCCGAATAACATGCAATACACATCGAATGTAACTGCCGGCGGCAACTACTATCAAGAAAACAGCACTTATTCTAACGGATATAACGGAAAATTATCTTTTAACGCCGCAACTTCTTATGAAGATAAATTGTATTTAGGGATTAATATTAATTCATATTTCACAGATTTTATACAATCTACAAGCTTCTATGAAAGCAACACCAACTCTTTAAGCACGAATTATACCGTAAAAAATTTACGCTTTGACAATAATTTATATACTTATGGAACAGGATTATCGTTTCAAATAGGCGCTATTGCAAAAGTTACAAATGAAGTGAGAATTGGATTTGCTTATGATTCGCCTATTAGGTATAATTTGAGTGATGAGTTCTCACAAAAACTAGTTGCGGTGAGTGCTAATACTTCTAATAAATTGCCAGCAGATGTAGTTGATCCAAAAATTGTAAATTATTACAAACCATACGAATTAGATACTCCAGGAAAGATCACAGGAAGTTTGGCCTATATCTTTGGAAAAACTGGATTAATAAGTATTGATTACTCAATAAAAGATTATAGCAACACTAAATTTGGGCCAGAAAATGATTCTTATTATAGAGATTTAAACACCCAAATAAGCAATACACTCTCTACTTCTAGAGAATTAAGAATTGGTGCTGAATATAAAATAAAAGAATGGAGTTTGAGAGGTGGTTGTCGATTTGAAGAAAGTCCCTACAAAAACACCACAACCATTAGCGATTTGAATTCTTTTTCAGGTGGATTAGGCTATAATTTTGGAATGTTTAAAATGGATTTTGCCTATTCTTATACACAAAGAAATTCCCAACAACCATTTTTTACACAAGGATTTACCGATGGCGCCAGAATCAATACGACAAACAACAATGTTTCTTTAACCTTGTTGTTTGCTCTGTAAATTTTAAGAAAATAAATTAA
>DYPF01000310.1 GCA_020720105.1 Chloroherpeton thalassium | reverse complement strand
CGATTCCAAGCTATTCCAGAATATGTTGATGGATTTTAATTTGATGAAGCAGTGAGCCATCCATGCATTGCAGGATTCGACAATATAAAATAGTTAATCGAAAGAGTAAATAAATAAAGCAACACAGCCACATCGAAATTAACTGTGTTGCCAAACAAATTAATCTAACGGAAAATGAATAAAAATGTTTTAGAAATCAGATTTAGTGTAGTAATTACTTAATTTTACTATTAATGACAGCTACTGTAAATAGTCAAGTAAAAGTAGGAAATAATGGCTACGTTGGTATAGGAAGTTCAGCTACACCAAGCTACATGCTTGATGTAAATAGTGGGTACAATAGATTTTTGTACACATCTACTCAGTATATTAACTTTAATCTTTGGTCTCTCGATCCTAGAATTGAGGCAAAAAGTGCCATTGTTTTTTACAATACTTCTACTCCTAGCTACATTAACATACAATGCAAAACGCTTTATGAGTATTCTGATAAATCGGAAAAAGAGAATATTTTATCTTTAAAAGGAAAGGGCCTTGAAAAAATCTTGTTGCTAAATGGAGTATCCTACAATTGGAAAAGCAAATCTGGATTAAAAGATGCAAATACAAAAAAGGAAATTGGTTTTCTTGCACAAGAAGTAGAAGCGATATTGCCTGAAGTAGTTTATACCGTAGATAGTACCCAAAAAAAAATGTTATCTTATAATCATATTATTCCTTTATTAACAGAAGCTATTAAGGAACTAAATGATAAAGTTATTGTATTAGAAAATGAGTTAAAAAAAGGCTCACAAAAAAGTGGTAATATATCTGATGCAACGGTAAATACAGATGGGTTACAATCAAATGCAGTTCTATATCAGAATTCACCAAATCCTTTTAACGAAAGCACAATTATAAAATATGTTTTGCCAATAGATTGTTTGAGTGCAACAATTAATATTTTTGACATGCAGGGTCAACCAAGGAAAAACATCCAACTCTCAACGAAAGGTGAGGGAGAAGTTCAGATTAATGCAAGTGAATTAAATGCCGGTATGTATTTTTATGTGCTTATTGTTGACGGTAAGATTATTGATTCAAAAAACATGATACTTACTAATAACTAGGAATTATAGGAAGTGGGTTATACTATCATTCCGTATTGAATGTTATCAAGATATTAATTTTGTTGCAATTTCATCAATAACTTGATGGTGTCGGTTCAAGTGGAGACAATATGTGTGTGTATTAAGCACAATAATGAAAAAATCCTCTTATTTGCTAAATAGTATTTTAAGATTACATGGTAATAAATAATATAAAAAATTTCTAAAAATGAAAAGACTTGTAAGCCTTTTTGTTATTAAGTCCTTATCTATTTTCGCAATAAATGCACAGACAGGTACGACAAATCCTGATTTAAATAAGTGCAGTCCACCAATACCATTAGCCCCACCTTATGGAACATCATATTTTAATCCATCGAATCCTTCTCAAGTTGACAATTTAAAACAGCATAGTGAGTCTTTGGCCGATGGTAGTATCAAAAACTGCAATTGGGATTGTCGCACAGAATATTATTTTATGAACTATACGACACAAAGCGGAGGAAATAATAATGGTGCAATAATATCCCCTTTCTACTCAGAACAGGGCGATAATACTTATGATTTTGGCAGATTTACTAATAAAGACTTTGTAAATTCACTTATATGAATAACTTCAAAAAAATAATTTTAATATCCACAACTTCTTTATTTTTTATGTTTAGTTGCTCTAAGGAAGTTGACTACAAAACAGAAGGTGAGATTAATGGTGAAAAAATTAAAGAATTATGTCAGAAAGAACAGATAAAAACAGCTTCAACTTATTTAACTTATTACCACAATGGATATATCTATTCTTCATATGACGAATGGAATGTTAGCTTTGTTATTGATGGTCAGACCATTAAGGTTGGTGATACTTATTATAACATGAATAAATTAATAAAGTATGAAATAGAACTATATCAAGGTACAAAGATTTTACTACTTTATTTTGAAGGATTCTATGACGTATTTAAAAATTAACAAATCAAAAAAATTACTGGCAACAAAGGAAAATGGAACAATGAACAAATACTCAATGAGTCCTTTTTTAATGAAAGTATCACAACTTCACAAAATATTAATCCGTCGTATGGGTATTTATGGTGGCTCAACGGAAAAACCAGTTATATGGTGCCGGGTAGCCAAACGGTTTATCCAACCACTTTGATTCCCATTGCCCCAACCGATATGTATGCTGCAATGGGAAAAGATGATCAACGGATTTATGTAATACCAAGTAAAAATATGGTTGTGATACGGATGGGAGATGCTTCGGACCCTGAGAATCAAAGTTTTGCAGTTTCAGGATTTGACGATGCCCTGTGGCAAAAGATTAATGCAGTAATTGAATAATAATTTAGTAATCAACGATATAATAACCTAAAGTTAAACGTAAATCAAATCCAGTGAAAATATTGTATGCCATTCAGGGAACCGGAAACGGGCATTTGAGTAGGGC
>DYPF01000309.1 GCA_020720105.1 Chloroherpeton thalassium | reverse complement strand
GATTCATAATTAATCACACATAATTACGGGAGAAGATCAGATACCCCATTTTAAAAAATTTGGCGAAACCCGAAAAGCCTTAATAGAGTAGGGAAAATTATAATAATTAATATATGAAAACTTACCAAAAAGCAAAAATGATTGCTAAAAACGCACCAACAGGATCTTATGCAGCTGGTTGCCCTGCCCACCATAGCACAACTGGGCCTAACGGTACTCAAGGTAAAAAGGATTGCAAGGCATGCGAAATGTCTGCTTAATCAAACTTGGGAGCTCACAACTCGGTGGGCTCCCTATAAAATTATTCATCATAAAAAACAAACATTATATAAATATAATCCTAAATGTCAATAACATATGCAATATTGCTTTAACGATTTAGAGTTTAATGACATATACAAGATTTACATTGTGAGAACAAAAGGCAATAAATATTTTTTTCTGAATGAACAAAAATCGTAATAAAAAATTCATTTTGTGCCACAATTAAAATTAATTATCCTGAAATAATTTCAACAAAAGAAAGTAAAAAAAATGCCTCAAATTTTAAAATGGCAATTTAATTAAAGTTTGAACTAAATGCATGAACATGAGAAAATGAATAAACCATTTGACTATGAATTTGAATTGGAAAAGCATATTCATGAAAAGTATGCTATAAATAATATTGATTATTGCATAACGGAAAGGGGAAGTTCCCTATAAAAAACTTATTCGGAAAGGAAATTATAGTATATTAATTCAAAAGGATTAAAATGTTAATACGACAATCAAAAAACACCTTCATACGCTGCACAGCAGAATATGGTTATATTACAAGCCAACTCACTTATCACGATCGGACATACGATGAGTTTGGAGCTGATTTATTACGTGAAATTTCGCGAGTACCAAAGGATATGGATGATATTGTTTCGCAACTAATGGTACTTTACAAAGATATTGACCGGAAAACGCTAAAAAACGACTTTCTAGATTTTGCAATTGATTTAGCCGACCATAAATTTTTGGTTATAGGTAATAGTGTTGATGAACTTAATAGTAACGATATTGAATTTTCTTATTCATTAAATAATCCCAAAACCCTTGCTTACGATTTTACTCAAACCACTAAACAGGATATTAATGAAAATACTCAAGACTTTTTTCTTGAAAATGTGCAAAAATATCCCCGTTTGAGCGGAATTCAATTTGAGCTCACTTCGCGCTGCAATGAAAGGTGCATACATTGTTATATTCCAAACAGCAAGAAAGATGCAGGTAATGATATGCCCACCGAAAAGGTTTTAACACTTATTGATGAGTTCGCCGCTATTGGTGGACTACATGTTACTCTTTCAGGTGGCGAGGTCTTCATGCATATTGATATTCTAAAGATATTAAAATACTGCAGATTTAAGGACTTGAAAATTTCTATTCTTTCAAATCTTGTTCTGTTGAAGGATGAACAAATACCAATTATTAAGGAAGTTAACCCATCATTGATACAAGTTTCACTTTACAGTATGAATCCAATAATACACGATACAATTACCGCTGTAAAGGGTTCATTTGTAAAGACAAAGGCATCAATTGAAAAATTAATAGCTGCTGATGTCCCGGTTCAAATTTCATGTCCTGTTATGAAAGCAAACGCTAAAGGTTTTGCCGAAGTACTACAATATGCCAAATCGTTAAATATTAAGGCGAACACAGATTTTATAATGATGGCACAATCGGACTGTAATACTGGAAATCTAGCCAATCGTATATCTTTAGAGGAAACTGAATATCTACTAAATGACATCATTAATTTTAATGATAATTATAAAGATGTAACCCTAAAACAGGAACCTATATCGAAATCAATAGAATTTTATTTGGAGCGGTTTTCGAAACAGCCAATCTGCAGTGTAGGGCAGGATAATTGTTGTATAACCGAAAACGGTGATGTTTATCCTTGTGCAGGCTGGCAAAATATGGTTCTTGGAAATGTATATAAAAACACACTGCAAGAAATTTGGGATAATTCAGAGACAATAAAAAAACTACGAAGTGTTACTCGAGGTAGTTTTCCAAAATGTCTTAAATGTGAGGCTCGGGATTACTGTGCAATGTGCTTAGTTCGCAACTACAATGAGAGTGGTGGTGACATGTTTAAAATTAATAAGCATTTCTGCGATGTTGCTTTTTTGAATAAGAGAATAGTTGAAGAATATTATAATGAAAAAAAATAAAATAATGGAGAAAAATTTAACGACGGTTTTAAAACCGGATAAAGATGAAAACAATTTATTGATAGAAACTTTTGATGAGAGAGTATATTTGTTTAATGGAATGTATGAAGATATTTTTGGAATTAAGTTTCAGGAGCAAAATCAATTACCATCCAAACGTGGAGTTGTAAAATTAAATATTACAGGTACAGAAAGAAAAATTTATAGACTTTTTTCTGGAGGTAATAGAGTAAATAAAGATGAAATTGGTTTATCAAGAACCTCTATGCAAATTTTAGGAATTGATGATAATCAAAAGTATGATTTTATCCTGTCAAA
>DYPF01000044.1 GCA_020720105.1 Chloroherpeton thalassium | reverse complement strand
GAATTGAATGGGAAGATAACGGCAGTGGACTTGCTGGGCTATGAAACCCAGTTGTGGTCGGGCTTTGCTCCCGCAGGTGATTTAGAGATTGATGTATCGCATTTGCCTGTAGGCATTTACACAATATTAATCAATAATGGCTACAAAACCGAAACACTGAAGATGATAAAAGAATAAATTTTATTGGAGACTACCCCTAACCCCTTCGGTGAAGGGGAATTAGGTGGAGGATCTGATAAATAATTCCCACTCTGTGAGGGGGATTTAGGGGGAGGTTCTGATGTATCCTCACCCTTGTCCCACCTCTCCAGAAATGGATCGGTGATGGGGAATTGTTCTTTCCAACGTTCCGAAGGTTTCGAACCTTGTGAACGTTGTTGCCTTGGCTTTTTCACCTACGACAATTTTAATAGTTCTTACAAATGTTATGAAAACTAATCAAGATTATTCTACTCTAATTATTCTTTTACCCATTTCAGAAATGCCATTGGGGTCTCGCACTTCTACTTCTATTGTATGCGGTCCTTTGGATAAATTACTTGGTAATATAAATGCCCAAATATGGTCGGTGCTTCTATCGTAATCGCTCAACCAGTAATTCAAAACAGCCTTGTTTTCTTCTTTTGTAAAATTCTTTTGAATAAAGGTAATTTGGTCATAAAATGGATCTAATGCTTTAACCTGCTGAATTTTGAACCATTCGCCATCATCAATTTTTACACGGACATTTGTTAGTTTTCCACCACCAAAAACATTGATAAAAACTGAATCTCTCCTGCTTGCAAAATAATCGTTTAGTTCGGGGATTCTATCATTTTTCTCATAACTCCATAAGCTAAAATTATCCGAATGTTGAGGTTCGGTTGCTACAAATTTAATTCTATATTTGTAATTTTCAAATTTAACGACCCAATAACCTTTCGAGCCACCATCTGACATCAATGATTGTGGAATGCCATAAATATCCAAATTACCGTCCCACCAACTTCCGCAAGTAGCCCCAGCAATAATATGATGATGCTCCTTTGTTCCTTGCCAACCTTCATCTTTGCCAAAGAAGACTTGGCGATTTGTGTGAGTATGACCCGAAAATGAGAGCGTTTTTGGGTAATCTTTGAGAATATCAAATAATTTTTGCCTATCTTTTAATTCATCAATTGGGATATGCATCATCAGAACTACAAGTTGGCTTTTATCCAAATTTTCCAAATCATTTTTAATAAATTCTAATTGCTTTTCGCCAAGTTCTGCATGATATTTTTTATTGCCATCATACCAAACATCAAATAGAGAAATAAAGTGAACATTTCCGTAATTGTATGAATAATAAGAAGGACCGAAAAAATTATTCCAAGTATCATCAACATCATTTTGGTTTGCCGCATCGTAATCCATATCATGATTTCCGGGCAAATAATGCCAAGGGTGAGATGAAATGCTTGCCGACTGAATTAGATTTTTATAAAATTGCAAATCATCAAATCCAACATCGCCAAGAAATACTCCCAAATCTGCATTTTCTTCTAAGGATTTTGTTAGTGAACTATGAACTAAGTAACCGACTTCTGTTTCATTTCGGACTTGTGAATCGCCAAAAAACAACATTGTAAAATCGTTGCGGTGAAGTTTTTTCTTTTTTAAAGCAAAATGAATTAAGTCTGGAAATTTTCCAGTTGGAGATACGCCACCAAATTTTAGTTTTGGTGAACCTTCAGGAAAAAAATTATAATAGAAACTCAAATTCCCTAATTCAGTCTTTGGAAATTCGTATTCTGCGGGATTAATCACAAACAATACTTCATTTGGTTGCAACGGAATTGAATAATTACCATTTTTATCGGTTTTTACAATATCGCGACCATTAGAAACTAACACATTGGCGATGCCAACTTCGTCATCGTCAAAGAAATTATTGTTGTTCTTATCCTCAAAGCAAATACCATTGGCAGTTTCAGCCCATAAATTACTTGATAAAATCAAAGTGATTATTATAGCGGAAATGAAAATTCTCATAATTTGTCCAATTTTTTCTTTTAGAACGTTGTGAAATATTTACTATTTTAATAGGATTGGAGTTTAATGCAATTTTAACACTAAATTAACAAAATAAAAACTGAATTTAATTCATTCTATTAAAATCATATTCGTCAATGGTAATAAATTATAAATGAATATTCAAAATATTCTGATTTATTCAATAAAGTATTGTAATTTGCAAGATAATTTTTTGCAAAATTTATAAAATAAATATAAATGAGAAATTTACACAATTTTCACATTCCTGTTATGGGAATTGGATATACAATAGATACACCACTCAAAGTAGCACATTTAGGAATTGATTCAGTAATTTCGTTAGTAGATGATATGTTGATTGAGAAAATCAGAAAATTTTACTGCGAAAAAGAAGGAATACAATATGAAGAAATTACTCCTAATCACGAAGATTATCGAGCTTCAAGAATCACTTCATATTTAAATATGATTAATGATTTAGTTAAAGAAAAGTTTCAGGAACTCAAAAACACCTCAAATGGTTTTAAAAATGAGCTAATTGATTACTTTGAAATGCTTCCAAATTATTCAGACATTAGGAATGAATTTGACAATTTGGTAAAAAATGGAATCAATTTCAAAGAAATTGGGAAATTTCTTACTGACAAATTGCAAATTGGCAGTATTAGCGTAAATATAATGACTAAAGCTGACAAGGAAAATTACATTGATAAGGAGAAACTCAGCTATGAGTATAATGATGCTCACTCAGCATTACGTGGATTTGCTAATAGTGATTTAAACTCATCGATTGTTTTTTCCTCGGGAATGAACCCATCTCTTTTCAATTATTTACCAAATTTCGAAGATTTTTATCCAAATCAAAAAGGTGATTTTAAAAAGACAATAATCCTTAAAGTTAGTGATTTCCGTTCTGCTTCAATTCAAGGTAAGTATCTTGCAAAGAAAGGAATTTGGGTATCTGAATTTAGGATTGAATCTGGTTTGAATTGTGGAGGACACGCTTTCCCAACAGATGGTCTACTTATCGGTCCTATTTTAGATGAATTCAAAAATAATATCAATGATTTAACTAATGATATGTTTAAAATTCTCACAAAAGCACTAACAAATCAAAATAGAATTGTTCCCGAAAAAATGCCTAATCTTAGAATAACTGCCCAAGGTGGAGTAGGTACAAATGAAGAACATAATTTCTTGCTTGAGCATTATAATTTGGATTCTGTAGGCTGGGGGACGCCATTTTTATTAGTACCCGAAGTTGTTAATGTTGATGCTCATACTTTGCAGCAACTTATTGATTCCAAGGAAGATGATTTGTATTTAAGTAATATTTCTCCATTAGGTGTACAATTTAATAGCTTGAAAGGGAATACAAAAGACAAAGAGAAAGAGGAGTATATTAAACAAAATAGACCAGGAAGTCCCTGCCCTAAAAGATATGTTTCTCTTAACAAAGAATTTGGCGATTATGGTATTTGTACCGCTTCTCGTGAATACCAATACCTAAAAATCAAGGAATTGGAGAATATGAACTTGCCACAACTTGATTTCCAAGCCCAGTATAGCAAAATTGTTGAGAAATCTTGCATTTGCGTTGGTTTGGGAACATCTGCTTTACTTGTAAATGGTTTGGATACTAAAGTGGAAGGTGATGGAGTATCGGTTTGCCCAGGTCCAAATATGGCATATTATAATAAAGAACTGTCGCTAAAGGAAATGGTAGACCATATTTATGGAAGATCTAATGTGATAGAACGCCAAGACCGACCAAATATATTTATCAAGGAACTATCATTATATTTCAACTACTTGAAGAATCAAGTACAAGAAAAGAAACAGCCAATATCCAATCAAAATAATAATCAATTAGAGAAGTTCGGGAAGAATTTACAAAGTGGAATTGATTATTACAAAAATCTTTTTAGCGACTTAACCGAATATTTTGCTAATACAAAAGCCGAAATTCTAAATGAGTTAAACGAAAAAAGCTTATTAATTTCTGCATTATTAGAGGATTTGCAAACTGAAAGATAAAAATCGTTTTTTTCTTGAAAATACTCTCTTTTATCAATTTTTTAATGAATTTTAATTATTATTAATTTTATTGTTAATTATTTTTGTGAATTAAATTCATTTTTTAATTATTATTTTGTATTTTTGTTAAACTATTTATTAGAATAATTATTCTAATTATTGTTTAATTATAAATTGGAAATGATGATTAATTATTCAAAAATATTGACCTTGCTTTTTGTATTGACCTTGCTTTTTGCATTTGCATCCAAATTAAAATGTGATACAACAAATAATTATAAATATCGATTAGGAATTGTATTAAATTCAAATTACAATTTGCACAAAACTAAATTGCCAATAATTTGGGATTTGCCTGATTGTGGAACTTTCCAAGATGGTACAAGTTTCGGACAAAGTTATGGTTTAGTATTGCAATATCCAATTTACACGCACCTTATAACCATCGACACTCGCATTTTGTATTCTTCATTTGCCGCAGATTTCACAACCGAAAAAAGTGATTTGCGCGTATTTAATCCTCAGCTAAATTCATATCAGAATCTTCTATTGAAGTATAATTTTCATTCTGATATTGCGTATTTCTCACTACAACCTGCCTTGCTTGTGCAACCTTTGGCAAAAATTCCTGTAAAAATAAGATTGGGAATGGATTTTTCGAATCCATTTAGTTTGCCACAATATCAAGTTACAGAAGAAATTGCATCGCCACTAACTTATGTTTTCCCCGACGAAACACAAAAACATACAATTTGGAATGGCGATATGAACTCTCTTGGCACTTCGATGTCTGCCATAGCTGGAATATTATACAGCCATAAGTTAAATAAAAGAATGGAAATCTCGGGCGAGGCTTATTATCAATATCCATTGAACTCCCGAACAAACGATAATGACTGGAAAACTACACAATTTGGAGTGAATGCCACAATTACTTATGCTTTTAATGATTTGAAGGAAAAGAAGAAGGAAAAAGTGATTCCGCCGCCGCCACCGCCTCCTCAATTACCCGATACAACTATTGTTCCTGTGGTAATTGCTAAAGTGGAAGAACCCAAAACCGCAAAATTATCGGTTGTGTCGTCCCCATTGGAAATACTTGAAACCACTATTACCGAAGCATATCCAATTTTGCCTTACATATTTTTTGACAAGGAATCATCTGTTTTAAAATTTGATTATTCTAAAAATACACAAACAAATTTTGACGAAACTCATTTGTCCCATAATTCAATAGAAATTTATCATAATTTATTGAATATTATAGGTTCACGTCTATCGAAGAATAAATATCTAAAAATTAGAATAATTGGTTACACCGATGGAGAGGAAATCGAAAATGATGAGGAAAGATTAAAACTTACAGAGGCAAGAGCAAATACTATTGCCGATTATTTAATAAAAAATTGGAAAATTGACAAGAAACAAATTAAGATTATTGCTCGAGATGAACCAAAACTGAAGACGAGTAGCGAATATGATGAAGGTTCAGCAGAAAACCGTAGAGTTGAAATTGAAAGCGATGATATTGAAATTTTCCAGCCTATTGTACTTACTAAATTCAAAGAATATGAAATTCTCTCTAAATCTTTGGATATGAAATTTTCATCTGAAGATTTAGATTCGATAATAATTCAAAATGAATCGTTGAACCAAATGAATGTTTCCCAAAAAAATCTATTTGATAGAAATAGAACTACAGAGATTATCAATATTGATTCGAACTTAATTAAAAGTATAAACAAACGAATATCAGAAGGAAAAGATATTGAATTTTCAGTTGATTTCCTTGCTTATGATCAGTCCCAGAACACAACTATTGCTATTACAATAAATAAACAGAAGAATACCCACGAATTACAGAGACTAAATTTGATTGTATTTGATTTTGATAAATTTAAAATTAACCAAAACAACGAAAAAATTCTAAAGAATTTTGTATCAAATTCAATTAAAGAAAATTCAGAAATTAGAATTATCGGCTCGACTGATATTCTGGGAGCTCCTGAATATAATATGCAATTATCCCAACAGAGAGCAGAAGCAACAAAGAATTATCTACAATCATTAAATATGGATGCAAAATTCAATCAAGTGGAAGGAATTGGCAATACCAAATTAAAGTACGACAATTCCACTCCCGAAGGACGTTTTTACAGCCGTACGGTATTAATCGAAGTTAAAACACCAATAAATAAATAAAAAAGAGGTAATATGAAACTTCTTAACTTACTAAAAAACAATAATTATCCTTCCATTCTTGCTGGAGATTTGAGCGAGTTTACTGGAAAGATGAATAAAAAGCAAGCTCAACACTTTTTGCGTAGGCTTACTTTCCATCCAACACCCGAACAAATTAATCAAATAATCGGTAAAACTCCCGCCGAGGCTTATGATACTGTTTTTGGTGATGGAAATATTCCTGCACCACAACCAACAACTTCAATGAACAATTGGCTGACGAAATTGGAAGAAAATCCACTTGACGATTTGCCACTTGATATAAGATTTCAAATCGAAGGTATTCAAAAAGCACATTACAATGAATTATTGGACTGGTGGTTAGTTCAAATGAAAAACTCAACCTTCCCCGAAGTTGAAAAATTCACATTATTCTTATCAACAATTTGGTGTATTGAATTTCCTTACGATACCGAAGCTCTAATTCCCGCACCACTATTATACAGGAATAATGCAACATTACGAAAATTACGATTTTCATCTTACAAAGACATTGCTTCTGCCATGACTTTAGATGGAGCAATGTTACTTTATCAAAGTTTATTCTATAGTGGTGGTTCTGCCCCAAATGAAAATTATATGCGTGAACTTATGGAACTATTCACAATGGGCATAGGCGACCTCGATACTGGTGCGGGTAACTACACCGAAGCAGATATTCGCGAAGGCTCCAAAGCATTAACTGGTTGGAGAACAGTTGCATATCTGGGACAAGAAGGTGCGCCAGCAAATAAGCCATTCGAAACATTTTTTGTTAGAGATTTGCACGATATGGGCAGTAAAAAATTATTCCAATTTGGTCAGATTGCTCCGATTACTGAAGATGAAAATACACAAGACTTGGTAAAAGCCAAAGAAGTTGATGGGTTGATGAATATTTTATTTACAGAGCGTGGAATGTCTATTGCCCGCTTTATTAGCGAGAAGATTTTGAGATATTTCTGCTATAGCAATCCAACTGGTTCAGATATTAATATTATCAATCAACTTGCTCAATACTTTTATGATAATAACTTTGAATTAGGCAAATTATACAAAAAGTTATTTACAAGTAATTTCTTTTTCAGCGAAGAACTATATGGATGTCAAATCAAAACTCCGACAGAATTTCTAATTGGCTTGCAAAATATGTTTGGTAAAGATTTAGACAAAGTGCAGTCGGGCAAAACACGCAAGATGATGAATACATTAGAGCAAGCTTTATACGATCCTCCTAATGTGGGAAGCTGGAAAGCTTACCGAACTTGGATTAATACAAATACTTATCCATTACGTGTGCAATACGCAAATGATTATTTAGAAATTCTTACTGATAATGAACTTATAGACTTTGCAAAGAAATTCGAGGATTTTAATAATTTTGATTCATTATTCATAAATTTAATCTCATATTTCTTGCCAATAGATATTTCTATGAAAAGAATTAATGATTATAAGGTCTTACTTGCCAATGGCATTTCCACTACTGATTGGGCAACTGCAATTGAATCGAACGATGCAAAAGTTGCACAAGGACTACGAAATTTTGTTAAAAGAATGTTTGCAACACCAGATTTTCAATTGTGTTAATTAAGGAGAAATATTATGAATAGGAGAAGATTTATTCAAACAACTGCAGCAGTTGGTGCTGGAATTACACTAACACCTAAATTGTTGAAGGGATTTGACGAGCCACAAATTATTCAAGATGATTTTCTTGAAAATGATAATGTTGTGATTATTCTTGAACTTTTTGGCGGAAATGATGGATTGAACACAATTATTCCAGCCGAAGATAGCGAATATTACAAAATTCGACCAAATATTGGAATTCCTGTGGAAGAAGCAATTAAGGTTAATGACATTTATATGAACAAAGCCTTAGTGGAAGATGTAAGTAATGGTGGAATGAAGAGAATGTTCGAAGATGGACGATTAGCGATAGTTGAGGGAATTGGATACGACCAACCAAATTTATCACATTTCCGTTCGGAAGACATTTGGCTTTCGGGCATCAATCCCAAAACAAATAATAATCAGAAGTTACTCGAAGGTTGGCTTGGCAGATATTTTGCACATAAATTACCAAATTATCCAATGGAAATTCCAGAGCATCCAATATCAATTTCTATTGATGGGGCAATTTCGCTTATGTTCAAGAGCGAAAAGGGTGATATGGGCGTGGCATTGACCGATCCCGATGAGTTTTACAAACTTGGTGTTGGGCTTACACCCAAAGAAGACTTGCTGACTGGAAAAAATTATTATGATAATGAATATAATTTTGTGCATACAATTGCCCGTCAATCTGATTTATATTCCCAAGCTGTAAAAGCCGCTTACGATAAAGGAATAACGATAATAAACGGCAATTTGTATTCAGATAGTGGCTTGTCTAATAAATTTAAAATGATTTCTGCATTGATTGCAGGTGGACTGAAAACCAAAGTATTTTTTGTTAAATTAAGTAATTTTGATTCCCACGCACAGCAGATGAATACTTCATTTACTGGTCAGCATTATGCACTCTTGAATGAATCAGCAAAAGCAATTTCAGAATTTATGCAAGATGCTTTAGAGAATGGATATTCTGAACGCATAACGGGAATGACAATTTCGGAATTTGGTCGCCGTGCTTATGATAATGGAAGTCGTGGTACAGACCACGGAGCCGCTTCGATGCAATTTATCTGGGGACACGATAAATTTGTTAATGGTGGATATTGGAATAACCGACCAAATTTGAATGATTTAGACCAATATGGCAATACAAAATTCCAAACTGATTACCGTGTGATATTCACTGAAATTCTGGAAAAAAGGTTAGGAGCAACACCCGATGATGTAACCAAAGTATTTGGCGAATCTTTCCTTCCATTAAATGTATTGGAAAAAAGAGTAAATTCAATATTTAATCAAAATGCACAGATTGCAAATGGTAAAATCATTATAAGTCCAAATCCAAATAGCGGAGTTGGAAAAATCAGATTTGAATTGAAAAAGCCTGCTTTTGTAGATATTACTATATTTAGTTTAAATGGTAAAGTAAGCCAAGTAATTCAAAGAAGCTATTTATTCGAAGGTTATTATAAGATCCCATTTAATATTATCACAAATGGCACTTATATTGTTTCAGTAACTGCTGATAATAATAGATTTACAGAGAAATTTACAGTTTTTAGATAAACTTTAATTAACAAAATAAAGAAAAATGATTTTAATTAGAAGACTATTGATATTAGCAATTTTGATGATTGCTTTTTACAATTCCACTAAGGCTTATCAACCTTGTGATACTGTAAGAACTTGTGTTGGCAAAACGCTTAAATTTACGGTTACCCAAGGAATGGGAGCACAGTATATTGATATTTTAAACTCAAATTTAAGCCAAAAAGTCAATCAAAATATGACTTTAGAAATGTGGTTAAAACCAGAAAAACAACCTGGGAAAGTGCAATATATTGGTGGTATGTGGGGACCAGCAACCGAAAAATACGACTCGTGGGTTGTGTATATTTCGGCTGAGGACTCGCTTATTTTCCATATCAATGGTCAAAACGAAACTCTTGGAAATCTTGATGACACTCGTTTATCAATTCCATTTAGTAATTATTATGATAATTGGAATCATTTTGCATTTGTTGCTGATGGAACGACAGGATGGATTTATATTTACGTAAACTCCATTCCTGTCGATTCAGCAAGAAATACCAGATACCCTTACTATACATTCAAGCAAATTAGTAACCCTGATTTGTCACTGCAATTAGGAAGTACAAATGCTCTTTCAAATGATATAAGTCTTAATCGAACATATAAAGGTTATATGGATGAAATTCGGATTTGGGGCAAAGTTCTAAATCAAAATGATTTAGTTTGCTACAAAGATAAGTCTTTAGCAGGAACCGAAAAGGATTTATATGCATATTATCGTTGCAATGATTCAAGCTATATCTACAAACTTTGTGATGCAACGCCTAACAATAATAGTGGCTTTTTGCGAGCTGGATTGTCATCTGTTACCTCCGACCGCAAAGATTATGGAAAAGTTGTGGTTTTACCAATTGCTATTACCGATACTATTTATTGCGATACCGAAAAAATTTACGAATTTACTGTTGTTGATACTGCTCTTTGCCCTACAACAACTCAGTTATTAGATTATGATGGGTATTTAGCGAAAAACTCAATATTTTACTTTTTGAATGGAACAAAAGAAGAAACACTAACTGCTTGGAGATATACACCTTTACAACCAGGACAGCCTGTTACTATTAGAGTGAAAGCAAAACTTGATTTTATTGGAACAATGAAAACGAGATTGATATTTAGAAATAATAATAGTTGTGGAAATTATCACTTGAATGTACCAGTTTCCATAACTCGGAAGTCAGAACTAAGTATATCGAATTTGCAAATAAAATTTGACTCACTTAAAGCTCGATGTTTAGAAAAACCTTTCATTGATTCAACTTTAAAGATTTGCAATACTTCAAATAAATCTGTTACAGTTAATAGTATTTACCTAAAAATGCCCGTAGTTTTCCAATTGACTTATCCAACTTTGCCAAAAGTGTTAATGCCAAATGAATGTTTAGATATTAAAATCAGATTTCGTTCTCGCGATACAACAATGGCATATTTCGATACTCTTCGGATATTATCCACCGATAAATGTGCAGGAGATGTAAAAATACCAATTTATGGCAAAGTTAATGAAGTATTAGTTATTTGGAAAAGAGGAAGCGAAGAAAGGTTGGATTCATTCAATTTTGGTCAGTCTTGTGTGGATATGCCTGATGAATCAGTTGAGTATGAATGGATGAACAAATCAAAGAAAAATATCACTATTGAAAGTATCACAATTCCTCCTAACTTTTTTGGAAAATCATTCAAGTTCCCAATTATTTTAGAACCCGAAACGGGCTATAATCCCAGTTATTTCCGGTTTTTCCCAAAGCAAAAAGGTGTGTTTAATGATTCGATTGTTATCATTGCAAAGTCCGAAAATTGCACTATTCACTATCCAATTTATATTAAAGCACGTGCCTACGAGGCAGACATAAAATTTGTGGTAGATACAGTTGATTTTGGTACTGTAATTGTTGGTCAAGAGTCCACTTTAGATGTTGATATTCAGAATAGAAGCGACCAATCACTTATTTCTTCGCTTTACCTAAGAAAAGGTGAGCCATTTTATTTGACAGGAACAAAGAATTTATCTATTGCAAGTAATGCAACTAAGCCATTTCCATTAACATTCCGACCAACTACTTCTGGTACTTTTTTAGATGAAGTATGTTTGTACGAAAATTCTTGCTTGCAATCTTATTGCATTTATGTTAAAGGTAAAGCAATTGTTCAAAGAGTGCAATTTATGCCTGAAGTTCTTCAAATAAATGATGTTATTAGCTGTCAATCAAAAGAGGGAAGTTTGGAAATTGAGAATATTACTTTATCTCCTCAGACTTATTCTAATTTTAAATTAATCCAAGCAAGTGATAAATTCACTCTCATTTCTCCTTCATCAATGCCAAAATCAATCACATTAGAGCCAAATCATCGAGCCCAATTTAGCTTTAGATATACACCAGCAGATAATACAACTGACCGGGCAGACAGGGCATATTTAGAATTCCAAACAGAAGATGGTGAAAAGTGGTCTGCAAAGATTTATGGAACATCGATTACTCCTAAATTGTATTTAACTTCGGAAATTGCGTATGAAACAATAGAAGTTGGTGGAGTTCTCTATGATACTTTACATTTAGAAAATATTTCAAATTACGACATTACAATTAATAATTATACAATTTCTCCTGGCTTTGAATTAATTTATCCAACTGATTTTAATAATGTAAAGTTAAAACCAAAGGATACAATTCAAGTAATAATTGCATTCAAACCAACCGAAAGCAAAGAGTATAAAGGATATTTTACAGTAAATTCATTAGCACCTTGCCCAATCAGTTCATCATCTTACTTGACGGGGAATGGAATTATAGTTCCTCTGGACGTGCCTTTAAAGGTTATTACTTATGGATTTGTTCGTCCATGCGATTGTCAAGTTCGTTCAATTCCGCTAATCAATAATTCATTCTATTTTGATATGGATATTGATAGCATTTGGATTGATTCTATCAATGTAACAAATCCCAAACCTGAATTTTACTCTTGGTATTCTCATTATTCTCCTGACGGAGTTTTGCCTTATAAAATACCTCCGAGAAGTACTGATACTTTATATATAAAATTCTGTCCAAGAAATGAAATGGACGCCGATATTATTGATAATGATGCAAGATTATTTCTTAAAGCAAAAGGAAGTGGATGGGAAAATACTTATACTTCTTATTTGGCGGGCAAGCAAACTTTAATTTATGAATATGATATAAAGAGGATTATATTTCCGCCAACCCGCGTGGATACTGTTTCAACACCTCAATTTATTTATCTTCGTATTCCAGCACTTGAGTTCAATCCGCAACAAGCAAAAGTTACAATAACGGACATCACTTTTGAACCAAATGAGAGAGTTTTTTATGCTTATGATTCTTTGGGTAAAAACTTGCCACTCTATGTGGATACTAATAATATACTCCCTTTACGATTGGAGTTCAAGCCAAGAGCTGTAAGATACTACGAAAATAAATTGAAAATAACCATTTCTGACCCTTGCAATTTTATTGATACAACTATTATTTTGTCGGGTTCGGGCTTTGCTCCTGCTTATGGCTTAAGTTTTACATTCAACAATACAAGTGCATTAGATACATTTCGCATTGTGCCTTGCGATACACTTGCAATTCCAATTTATACAAGTAGGGCAATTCCAGCTGACATCGTGGATATTGATTGCAGAATTGGTTATGATACTACAAAATTGGAGTATTTGTATTCGGAAAGTGATTATTTAATTGAAAATTGCAAGTCTTATACTCCATTTTTAAAGCATAAATATTCCGAATTTGTAGGAAGTGAATTTTTACTTAAAAATGCTTGTTATGTGGATTCTATCAAACCAATTTTTACTGCGTATTTCAAACCAAGAATAAATGATAGAGATTCTTTGATAATTACTTTGGATAGCATTCATTTTGATACAGAAGAAATAATAATGTACCATATCATAGCAGAAAACGATTTTGCTCGTGTGATTATTCAGAAACCCGAACTTACTGCTGTTTCATCGGCGGATTTTGATAGTGTTAAAGTACTTGATTGCGTTGAGCGAACAGTATTTTTGCATAATACTGGCGATGTGCCATTAAGTTTATTTTCCCTGCTTAATCTGAATAATGAATTATTCTTTGTAAGTTCTATTCCAAATCTTACAGATACACTTATGGTTGGTGATACAATATCAGTAACTCTCAAATTCTGTCCTCGAAAATCTGCCACTTTCAATCAATTTATTCAAACGATTGCTGCAACTCCTTGCCAAGTTCTTGATTCGAACTTACTTACAGGTATTGGATATGCACCGAGATATGAAATTGGATTTGATACAAAAAATTCTTTCACAATACCCGACTCGCTTATTACTCAATTAGGCGATACAATTACAATACCAATTTATTTGGATAAAGATATAAACACTACTTTGCAAGGGCAAACAATATGGTTAGAAGATTTGTCGTTTTCAATGAATCTTTATTATAATGCTTTTGCTTTGGAAATGTTGGATGTACGCAATTTTGTTGATGCTAAGTTTACGAATACTTACACTCCAGGAAGTATAAATATTAAGTTTGATAATTCCAAACAATTAAACAAAGGCAAATTGTTTGAGATTGATTTTCTATCCACTATTCCTGATACAAATTTCAGCAAAATTTCATTGCTAATTAATGAATTTTCAACAGATTCGGTTATGTTTTTTGACTTGGTTCCACTATCGGATTCAACATATTTAATTTCAAGGGGGAAATGTGGATTATCAACATTGCAATATACTGGAGTGATGCCAAGTTTAGGACAAAACAATCCAAATCCTTGGAATAATGAAACTGAAATAAGATTCTCAATATCCGAAAAAACTAATGCTACACTTGAAATATACTCAATTAGTGGTGAGTTAGTAAAAAGTATTTTCAGTGATAAGGCTTTTAAAATTGGCAATTATTCAATTAAATTGGTAAACGAAGGGCTTCCGACTGGATTGTATTATTACATTCTAAGAACAAATCATATTAATCAAACAAAAAGTATGATAATAGTGGAATAAAGAAAAATTATTTATAATTTTGAATTACCACCAAAAAGAGATACTATTGAATATAATAATTTTAATTATACGATTTTATATCGTTATTATTCAGATAAAAAAAATGTTAATATTTTCTACATAGAAAAAATATTTGGAATATTATCACAAGGATCATTTTAACAAGAAATATCAAAATCAATTAGTGTTAATGAATTTCTTGCAACTCTGTTTCTTGAATTTATTTCTAGTTCAAAAATAGTAACTTTTCCCTTAAATATTAATGAAAAAATTGATGTTACCATAGTTATGGAATCTTGCTGGAAAATTGTGCAATCAACTGATAATGATTCAGTTCAAATATTTGAAGGTTGTGATTCTGCAAATTTGTACAAAATGTATGTAACTTTAACGTACGAAAATGAAAAGATTAAACTTTCTATTAGAAGATCACCTTGTAATACGGTTAATAATTGCAATCCTGGAATTCATTTTATTAACCATTATGATTGTTTTCCTATTTGGGAATAAGTAAATTTTAACAATATAATTCTCTCTAACTCTTCTTTTTCCTGAATTGCACAAACCACACTACTAAGC
>DYPF01000308.1 GCA_020720105.1 Chloroherpeton thalassium | reverse complement strand
ATATTTATGTCAATTATTGTAAATGATGGGAAAGCAATATGGTGATCCCGACAGGGCTCGAACCTGTGACCCCAAGTTTAGGAAACTTGTGCTCTATCCTGCTGAGCTACGGAACCGTATTTAAAACCTGCTTTTTTTGTAAAATATAATTAATGTATTTGGTCGTTCTTCTTTAGATTTAATCTTACGCCAGTTTCAAAATCAATTTCACCCTCATCGTCAATCATATAATTAATCATCTGACGCAACTCGTCCCTAGAAACTCGATCTCGGAAATATACTGATATACGCTCAATAATGTCGTTTAAGTCATCTTCGTCAATCACGCCAATTGTCCGCAGCAATAGTATATCTTGATATGCTTCTTTAGTGAAAAGTGTTTTTTCTTCTTTCGGCATAATTCTTAAAAAAGTGTTATCTAAAATTTTTTTAGATTTGGGCTTTTTTAACAATTTTGGATTTCGATTTAGTAACAAACTAATTGCATAAGTTATCTCGATTTTACTATAGCCCATTCCTTCAAGTTTTTTTGTGTTAATGCTGTGAACATTTTTCTTTGCCATTAGTTGAGGAGCCAATTCAATTAGTATGTCTACGGTTTTGTTTTTCTCTACCATATTTCTTTATGCTTTATTTTGTGTGTTTTTTAATTCGTTTAAATAATAATTCTCGCCTTCGGTCATCAATTGCTTTTCTTCGGGTGTTTCGTCATTCATTCCCAGAATATGTAATGTGCCATGCACTGATAGACGAACCAATTCATTTGTTAGTGATACTTTGAAATTCTTTGCATTTCCGATTGCAACATCCAAACCTATATAAATTTCACCATCAAAATCTGTATCCTCCTCTCCAAGAATAGCATCGTATTTCACATCTGTATTAACGTCCTTCAAGTTAAAACTGATTACATCAGTTGCATAATTGTGTTGCAAATACTCATTATTCATATTTTTAATATCTTCAGCATTTAGCAAAACAATATTCAATACTGCATTCTTTATGCCCTTATCTGTTAATACTAATGTTGCAGCATCTCTCAAAGGTTTTAACTTTATATTCTTTACGTCTGTTTGATTGAAAACTTCTACATCAAGGAACATTATTTTCTCCTATTAATCGACAAAAATCATTGAAAGTTGTGAATTGGCAAGAATCTGCGATTCTGATAAATCCAAAATATCAGTGTCCAATATACTTAAATCGAGATTGGAATAAAACGAAAGCGTTAAATTGCTGGAAATTGTCACTAAATTTACCTTGCTTTCACTTTCAGTCCACATTGCAAAATCATCATTGGCAAGAATTTTATAATTATTTATGTCGTGAAGTTCAAATAGTCCAATATTAGTGAATATGCTAAGCATTATCGATTCGTTTCCGTCATTCTCGATTGAATAAATTGTAGTGAAAACAAAATCTTTGGTTTCGGAATTGGAGATTTTCCAAGAATATGAATCATCAAGTATTTCGGGCTCTAAATCCAGAAAAGAATTTAAATCAGCTATTAATTTTGTTAAAAATGAATTTTGCATTTTGAATTTTAAAAAATAATAATTTACAAAATTCTTAAGAAATTATGTTCTAATTGCATTTTTTTTTTTAATTTAGTTTATTATTTTTAGTAAAAACAGAAATTTATGAATGATTATAATCTAAATATCGATGCTAATAAAGAGCTTGATAATAAGTACTTGATTTTCTCGTTAAAAAGTGAGAAATACGCTTTTTCTATCAGGAATATTAAAGAGATTATTATTAAGCCAAGTGTTAATTTTGCTCCTAACCTTCCTCCTTTTTATCTTGGTATGACCAAACTTCGTAATGATATTTTGCCTATTATATCGCTAAGAAAAAGACTAAGTTACGAAACTGTTGACGAAGAAAATTCAAAATTGAAAGAACAATTGAAGATAATGAAAGACGAGCACTTAGAGTGGATTGATACTTTAGAACATTCAATCGCAAATGGGACTGAATTTAGATTACAAAGAGATCCGCATCAGTGCGCATTTGGCAAATGGTATTATTCGTTTAAATCTGATTCATCTTTAATTAACTCAATTTTGCGTAAATTTGAAGATCCACACGTTGCTATCCACAAATTAGCGAATGAATCTATTGAAATTGCGAAAAAAGAAGGTATTGATGCAGCAGTAAAACATCTCTCACATGCAAAATCAACAACAATGAAAATGTTACTTTCATTATTTAATGAATTGCAAAATAATTTAGATAATTTATCTCGCGAAACAACAATCGTTTTCATTGATGCCAATGGCAAGCAATATGGGTTTGTAGTTGATAATATTGATAAAATTATTGAAATATCACCCGATCAAATTGAGATACCAAGTGAATACAATGAGTTTTCTGACTATTTGGTTGGCATTGGCAAAATGCAAGACGATTTTTACTTGATTTTTGACGAGTCCAAGTTAATATAAAGGGAAATATCTATTCTATAATCATTCAGAAGCATCTGTAGGGGCAGAGCTTGCTCTGCCTTGATATAACCTCCCCCTAAATCCCCCTCATTGAGGGGGAATAAAAGGGGGAGGTT
>DYPF01000043.1 GCA_020720105.1 Chloroherpeton thalassium | reverse complement strand
GAGGATATTTTTCCAGTTCGTAATATTTCTGAAGGATAAATAATATATACATTGATAATAAAAGTAAAAAATCAACATAAATTAAAATAAAAGGTTAAGAGGCAATAAAATTGGACTTATTTCAAAAATGCATTGATTTTACCAGAGCTGATGAAGCAAAACAATCTGGTCTATATCCATATTTCCGTCCGATTGAAGAAAACGAAGGACCTATTGTTCACATTGAAGGTCGCCGTTTTATTATGGCAGGCTCGAATAATTATTTAGGATTAACTGCTCACCCAAGAGTGAGACAGGCAGCACTTGATGCTATTCAAAAATACGGAACAGGTTGCTCAGGCTCTCGTTATTTAACAGGAACATTAGACTTGCACGTTCTGCTTGAAGAAAGATTAGCCAAGTTTCTTAACAAAGAGGCAGTTCTGCTGTTCAGTACAGGTTACCAAACTGCACTTGGAGTTATTGGTGCTTTAGTTGAACGAGGCGACTATGTAATTTCTGACAAGGAGAATCACGCAAGTATAATGAGTGCTTGTATTCTTGCTAAAGGCGGATTTGCAGAATTCAAAAGATTTAAGCATTCTGATATAAATGATTTAGAAGAAGTTCTAAAAAAACTACCCGCAAAAGCAGGGAAATTAGTGGTAACTGATGGAGTGTTCTCTACTGACGGAGAAATATCCAATTTGCCAGAGATAATTAAAGTAACACATAAATATGGTGGTAGAGTATTGGTAGATGATGCTCATTCAGTTGGAGTTATTGGAAAAGGTGGACGTGGTACAGCCAGTCATTTTGGTGTTGAAGCCGAGACCGATTTGATTATGGGAACATTCTCTAAAACATTTGCATCGCTTGGTGGATTTGTTGCAGGTCCCGAAAGAATTATCAACTATCTAAAGCATCATTCAGCAGCCTTAATCTTTAGCGCAAGCCCTACTCCTCCTTCGGTTGCAGCGGCACTGGAAGCATTGAGCATCTTGGAAGAACACCCCGAATTAGTTGACCAGTTGCAAGATAATGTAAAATATTTAAGGAAAAAATTCACAGACGCAGGCTTTAAAATTAACCAAAATGAATCTGCAATTATTCCAATATTAGTTGGAGAGACAGAAAAAACATTGATTACTTGGCGAAAGTTATATGACCAAGGCGTATTTGTTAATGCCTTCATTCCACCTGGAGTGCCACCTAATATGTCAATAATTCGTACTTCCTATATGTCTTCTCACAAAAAAGAGCATTTAGATGAGATCTTTGGTATATTTCTAAAAGTAAGCGAAGAAGTTGGCTATATTAGAGACTGAAATAAATAAATGTGAAAAAATATAATTAAAAAAGGTTGTTCAAATTTTATGAACAACCTTTTTTTGTGTAGATAATCAAAAAAAATGGATTGAATTACATACCTTCAATCATTTCCATAATTATTATATTAACGCCGTTGACTAATTTGGATTTGCCAACTATGCCAACTTTTTCTTTATGAGCAAATTTAGCAATTTTCTTGCTTGCATTTGTTCCATCTTCATTAAATATAAAGTAAATCTTTGAAGTTTTACCTTTTTTAGTTAATAAAACAAACATTTTACCTTTTTCACTTGCTTCTTTTGCAGCATCTAATGTCCAAGTTTGGAAATTTCCTGTTACGATATCGTCAAAGCTAACAATTGTGCCAGTGATTGGTTTAGGAGCTTTTTTATCAGCAGCAAATACATTTGTTGAGATAGTGCCAATTAAAGCAAATATAAGAGCGATTGCAAATAGTTTTTTCATTTTGTATCCTTCAAATAAAATTATTTAACTGAATTATTAGTTACTTTTTCGTTTACAATAGCGTAAGGAACACCAGCTTTTGTTTGGAAAGATAAAATGAACTCTACATAACGATTAGCTGCAGTTCCTTGTAAAAATGAGCCATTTACATATTTCACAAATACTTTAGCATAGTTATATTCTGTGCTACCTTCTAATTTGTAACGAATAACAAAAGCAATATTTGAATTATATTTTGTTAAATCAATTGTTTTAGCAGCAAATGTCTTGGAAGTCAATGCTTGGCTATCATAAATATCGTCTAATGAAGTGATACCGGTAATAACATCAGCAATTTCAGTTACGCCAGGTGTTGTTCCAAAAGTATAATCTAATAAGGAGGGGGAACCTAATAAGACTTTACCATCTTTTGTGTATAAACCAAGTGTCCAATATTTGCTATCTGCAACTTTAGCAGAGCGGGGAGCTTTTGAATCTTTATCATAAACAACCAGACCGCTACCGAAATCTGATAATGATTCGTAAATTTTAATAGGTGCATCATTTTCATTTTTTTCGAAACGAGTGGCTGGCGACCAGTTGATAGTTGCCGCTGATGATAATGAATCATCTGTGTTTTTAGCTTTTAGTGAAAAAGTATAAACCGTACCTTCTTCTAAACCTTGTACTGTGTATGTAGTCTGACCTTTAGTTACTTGAATTGGAGCAACGGCAGCACCACCAGTTACATTTAAGACATAACAGCAAAAATCAGCAGTAGATTCTGATGTTGAGGCAGTCCACTTTAAATTAACTGATGTAGCGTTTTTACTTGTAGCCATCATACTTGTTGGTGCGTTTGGAGCTCCAATTGGGCCTGTAGGAGTTGTAGTTTCTTCGCAAGCATTAAATAGAAATGTGGCAAAAATTACTGCGATTGTTAGGATTCTGAATTTTTTCATCGGAAAAACCTCATTAATTTGTAAATAAAATTATTTATTAAAAATAAACTACATATTTAACGAGTAAAAAGTAATCATATTTTATAAATTACATTAAATCCACTGTTTTCACGTTAATACTGATTAGCAATTTTACAAATATTTTTTATATTAAGTTATGTAATTTGAGTAATTTTTATTAATTTTATGTTTTGTAAAATGCAAAAAAAAAATTTGTAACAAATTAGTTTCTGATTTGTTTAAGTTATTAGAATTTTGACAATAGATTAACAAATATTATTAATAATTTTTAAAGGTAAAATTATGAACAAACTCAACAAAATAAGTAAGAAAGTAGTAGGCTTAATAGCTTCAACTATCTTTTTTGCAGCATTTTTTGGGGGAACTGCTTTAAAAGCTCAACCTACCAATTACTGCGACCCAACAAACCCAACTGGATTTACTGCTCCAATCTACTATACTTGTTATCCTGCCTATTACGAAGGTATGGGTTGGTATACAGCCTATTATGGAGCAAGAATTACTGAAGTAAATATCAAAACACTCAGCGGGGCGGGAGTATTTTCAAATGTAACTCCCCCAACAAGCTATTGCAATCCACAAGGCTATAAATACTATAGTGAAGCGGGCATAACTTCTCTTGATATTGGAGATACTTATACATTTGAAATTAAAGTAGCATTTACATATTACAATTACTATTGTTATTCCAATTACTATACTATGCGTCTTTTTATTGATTGGAATGCAGATGGCGATTGGGTGGATGCTGGCGAATGGGTTAATAGCCCTTCTGGTTTAAATCAAACTCCTTCATGGAGAAGCTATTATTCAGCATGGGGACCTTCTTGTGGTAGCTTAACAACATTTTCATACAACGTAAAAGTACCAGATAATGTTGATGCTCAAAAAGTAAGAATGAGAGTAATGGCTGCTTATTACTACCCATATCAAATAGATCAAGTTAGTGATTACGGATGGGCAAAATTCTATAATCAAGCAATTAATCCATGCTTGAATGGTTATGCTTATGATTATTATACTTATGGCTTTAGCTATGTTTATTCTTACGGTGAAACAGAAGATTACGCATTAGAATTCCAATTACCATTGCAAGGAGTATTCCCAAGTAATGAAGCACCAAATGATATTTTGTTAGCTGGTGAATTATATAATGGCACAACAAGAACATTAACTGATGAAAATGGCGACCCTTATGATGTGTGGTTCGAGAATCCATATATTGAGTTCAAAACAACTCAACCTGCTGGAACTTATATAAAATACGAAATTAAGGGTGCATTACCTTCAACAAATTCAGTTTACAAAGGGTTAGATAAAATCACTGGTTCAGAATTAATTAATGCTTCTACAAGTGCAAAAATTAAAATTGAAAAAGCCACAGGAAGTTCTGCCCCAGGTGGAAATGGTGCATTAAAAGTAAATTCAGGTGGTGAATACCAAGTTTGGATTACCATAGTAAAACCAAACGGACAAGAAAAATTAATCATTAAGAACTTTACAGTTTCTTGGTTAAACGACTTATCAGTTAGCAATATTTTATCTCCAAGAACTAATGCATATCCAATATTTTATAAATATCCTCCAGAAGTACCAGTACCAATAACTGCAATTTTCCAAAATGTGGGCTTAAAAAATATTACTAAATTTAATGCCATCGCTAAAATCTACGGTTCTGACGGTACTTTGAAATGGACAAGAACAATTGTTTTTGATACAAACAAAGTAGAATATGATGTACTTTCGCCAAAAGAAAAAATCACAATCACTTTCCCTACTTATATAACAGATGTATTAGATGAATATAAATTAGTAGTTGAAGCAGAGCTATTGAGTGCTAATGATATGGAAGCATTCAACGACTTATTCCCAAGACCAGAGGAACCAAATTATGTATTCCAAATTCAAGCAGAAACAGAAATTGGTGCATTGTCAATTATAAACCCTGTACCAAATTCAACAATTTATGCTGGAAAAGCATTCAGACCAGCAGGTATGATAATAAATTATGGTGTTGGCGATGTTAGTAATATTGCTGGAACATTTGTAATTAAGAAAATGCCAGGTGGCACAATAGTTAAAACATTCACAACAACTATTCCAGACGTTCCATCGGGATTGTACAACAAGAGAATTGCTGAATTCGATGGTTATATTTTGGGCGAACCAGGTACTTATGAATGTACTTTCACTGTAATGGCAAATGGCGACTTCGTTTCTACTAACAATAGTGTAACTTCAACATTTACAGTTATTGGTGGCTTGAAAGATATAGTTCAAGTTGGTAATGGGAAAGATTTCAATAGTTTGGTAGAGTTTAATTCTGCTTTATACGAAAGAGGTCTTGGTGGTAATTTGGCAGTTGAATTAACTGATTCGGAATATAATTTATATTCACCAGGTCCAGATGCACCAGCTTGGGATTTATCCTCATGGATAGTTGGATTGGGCTATGACGAGGCATCTAATTCTACAAGAAAAATGATATTTAAGCCAAGTGCTCAAAAAGCAACACAAAGAGGCAGTATTACAATTCACTTATGGTCACAAAGTGGAAAGGGTATTTTCATTGGTCAAAATAGAAATCCTTCTAACCCAGAAGCGCCAATTTACACTGCTCCTACTTATGCAATTATGAAAAAATTCATAAATTCACCTGGTTTTATTGAATTTGATGGTGGAGCTAATAAATCAATAAAAGTTGTATTCCACTCCACTACTAATAATCAAGGTCAAGCTTTCTTCTTAGGAAGAGGAGCTCACGATGTTAGAATCGAAAATATTATCATCGAAAACGCAACTCCTTCAATTGCCGATAAAATTGAATTGCCAAGAATGAAATGGACTCCTTCCGAAGGTTTCAAATACACTCTCGACTCAATTCCAACAGCAGATAAAGTTTACGGCTTCTCTGCAGGTATTGCTAATAGAGGTACATTGACTAATGATTTATTTGAATCAACTCAATTATTTATTGACACTGTTAAGAATAGCAATCATAAGTTCATTAACAATGAAATTAGTGGATTTGGTTATGGTATAGCTTCGATGGGTATTGGACCATTAGTTAATCCAAGAACTTTGAAATATGAAAAATTCTATAATCAAAACAACCTTATCAAAGACAACTTGATATTTGATGTTGAAAGATCTGGCGTTTTCTTAGGTAACGAAGATGGCGCTCAATTAATTGGCAATAGAATTTACAATGTAAAATCAACTAATACAGAAGATTCTTATGGTATAGAACTCGGCGCTTATCCAAGTAGCTACGGCTTTGGCTACAATAACGTAAATGTTAGCTTTGACGGAAACGAAATAAGCAACCTTGCTGATAGTAGAGAGGTAGCTGGTGTTAGAATTCTTCAAAATGTGCAAAAATATCCATCACCGTTGGGCGGTTTTTTAGATTTTCCAGATGTTGCTGATAACTTCACTTTCACAAATAACATTATCTGGGGAGTAAAGAATACTGCAACAACAGGCAGTAGATATGGTATTGCAATTTATAATGATAGAAATGCAAATGTTTTCACTCCAAAGAATCCAGGTTCTTTTGGAACTGATTTATTCATTGCAAATAATACAATCGTAATTCCAGACGATCAAATCAATAACTTAGGAAATCAAGCTGGTATTGGTATAATGCACTTCAATAATGTAAAAGTATTCAATAATGCAATTGCAATTACGGATAACGGTATTGATAATTCAGTAAGTCAATTTGATGCTGCTATTGCTTATGAAGGTTCATTCCCATCAGCAAATTCAATTCAATCTGACAATAATGCATTCTGGTTAGGTAATAACCAAAACTTATCTCATTTTAGATTATACGAAATCGATGGTTCATCGAATGTATTAGAACCAGGCTATAATAATGAGTTCAAGAGCTTATTACAATGGCAAATGTATACTGAAAATGATATGAATTCTATTTCAGGCTGGAACTTTACTAACGACTTTACAACAAATGTTGATTTACCACAATACTTACGCGTTAAGAAGTTCCCTGCTCCAATAGGCTCAGTACTTCATAATAGAGGTATGAGATTGTTAGATGATGTTGCTGAAGATATTGACGGTAAATTAAGAGGCGAAGGCGGCTATCCATTCGATATCGGCGCTGTTGAATTTGATGGTAGAATGTACTTAAGAGATTTAGAACCATTGTTTATTGTTGCTCCAGGTAATTATCGCCAAACTGCTCCAAGAACATACAGCGAAGCTGAATATGTAATGACAACTAATCCAGTTGAAGTAACTACAAGATTCTTCAATCCAGGTAGTATGTTAGCAGTAGAAATTCCAATGGAAATTACAATCGAAGTAGAAGGACCAAGTGGAGCTTACGAACCATTCTTAGTTTCAACAGCAAAAATGCAAAATATTCAACCTTCAGAATTCTCAGATTTGAATTTCGACTTAGCTGATGGTTTGGGTGAAGATTTTAATCCAAAAACATATTATGAATTCGAAAAAGATGGCAAGAACTATAATGTTCCAGCTCATTTCTTACCAATGAAAGAGAATGTAACACCAGTTTATAAAATAACTGTTAAAGCTGAAAATGATTTGAATAATCTTAATAATACAACAACTAAGTATGTTAGATTCTATATTCAAAAGTCAGGCTTCGAAATGATGGTAAACGCTCCATCAGATTTGAGTGTAATGCCAGCTACACCTAATGTAAATGATATTGCATTAAGAATGAATCACGACGCTTTAATCGAAGGATTAAGCACTATCGGCTTCGAAAAAGATCCAGCTTCAGATAGATTTGATTTTGACTTCTTCAATAGAAGTGGTTGGGAATCAAGAGCTGTTGATTATACAATGTATCGTACAATGTTCTGGAGCGAAGGCGACAACGAAGTTTTGCCAGAATACTTAGATAGATATCATTTATTCGCAATTGATGCATACTTAAATAATGTTAACAGCGATGAGAAGAAAAACTTAATCGCAGCAAGCCAAGAATATGTAAGAGCAACTAAAGGTTCGGACTTTGCTACATTATTATC
This sequence comes from Chloroherpeton thalassium, assembly GCA_020720105.1. Classification (GTDB taxonomy): domain Bacteria; phylum Bacteroidota; class Ignavibacteria; order Kapaibacteriales; family UBA2268; genus GWF2-33-9. Next base: position 7,653 of record DYPF01000043.1, on the reverse strand, counting down.
AAATTACTTCCGCGTATCTGATAAAAATCCATCAAATCCAATGGATGTAAATGGTAACTACGATGGCTTGAAAATAAAAGGTATTTCAATTGCCCGCAATACTGTTGAGACAGTTAAAGCAACTAAATTTGCTGGTGATGGTTTCCCAAAACCAGGTTATTTCTCAATTGCACCATCAAACGAAGGTTTAACTCAAACTGCTTATATTTACGAAACTTTAGGTGAATTTGCTCCTGCTGATGCACCAGAAAGCCAAAGAATTATGGGAACTGCAACTACTACATTCAAGTATAATTCTATTTACTTCGGTATTGATTGGAGACATTTCTATAATTTAAGCGATGTAATGCGCGGAATTTTAGACTTCTCCGAACAATATGATGGCAATATCTTACCAGTTAATTTATTAAGCTTTGATGCTATTCAAACTGGCACAAGAGTAGACTTGAATTGGGCAACTGCTTCAGAATTCAATTCATCACACTTCGAAGTTGAAAAAGCAAATGTAAACAATAATTCTATTGGTACATTTACTAAAATTTCCGAAGTTGCTTCCAAAGGCAATAGCGGTTCAACAGTTCATTATGGACCAGTTTCTGACAATAATGTAGCATTTGGTAATACTTATGCTTATCGCTTGAAGATGGTTGATAAAGACGGTGCGTATTCCTATAGTGATAACGAAATGATTACTGTTCAAGGTTTAGAAGGCAACTTATGGTTAGGCGAAATTAACCCAAGACCAGCTTCTAATTTTGCAACAGTTCAAGTTAATATTTCTACTCCAATGAATGTTGAAATTACTTTAATAGACATCAACGGAAGAAAAGTTATGGAAGTTATGAATGGTACAATGAATGCAAGCAAAGAATTTACAATGAATTTGCAGTCAGTTCCATCAGGCAACTATACTTTAATCTTAAGAAGTGGCGATATTACTTTAACAAGAACATTAACTGTTACTAAATAGTTATCTATAATTCAAATATTAAAACTGACTCGGGATTTTTCGGGTCAGTTTTTTTATTTTATGTAATATAATTTGAATAAAATTTTGTAAATTTGAATAAATTAAATATGTAATTTATGTTTGAAAATTATATCGAGCATCATACTCGAAAATTAGAAGGTTATTTCGACAAAACAAACATTCCAATTGAGCAAATCATTTATGATAATTCAGTACCAAAGTACTTCATCAATTATTTACGTGCTTTTATTAATTCCAGATGTATTGCTCTGCAGTTGGATTTAATCGAGAATTATAACTTTTCTCAAGAATCTATGGAACTTGCAGAAGCTTGGCGGCAATTTGAGGACACATACCGCAATAGCTTTGAATTTTCGAATGAATTATTAATTTCACTAATTAACAGTTCTACTTCGCTGTATTTTAATTATTTGACAAGACCACAAACTACTTTGGTTAACTTTATTTTCCAAGATTATTTATTTCAATCTATTCATAATATCAAAGAAAGATTGAAGTATTTTCAAGAGGAAGACTATCTTATTTCACGACTGACTCTATGGTTAGAAGAACAAGAATTTGAAAGTAATTTACCAAAAATTAATAAGTTCCAGTTCAAAAAAGTAGTGTCGAATATCGAAAATGAATATTATAAGGACTTCGAATCAAGCGAAATTAATCATTGGTTCGAATTGATTAATAGTTTTGTTAATTTTGAATCAAATAATAAAAGTATTGATACGTCACTTTTTGCAATATATTTTGATGATAAAAAATGGTACGGGCTTAAAAATTATATTATTCATCACTTTCTTGAGCAATCGCTCACTAAAATTGAAATTAATGATGTTGTAGATTTAATTAATCACTACCTTTCTGATGCACTTCTGATAGTAAAAGAATCCATCTCCGAGGAACCAGTATTTTCTAAAGTGATTAATTCAAACAAAGAAGGATCTAATTTGGAAGAAGAAAATAATGATGAATATTATGAAGAAAATAATGAAGAAAATAATGTTGATGAGTATAATACAGATAATAATAGTATAGAGAATCAAGAATTGGAAAATACCTTTTTAGAAAATACTGAAAAGGAAATTGATGCAGAAGAAATTGAAGAAGATGAAGTAATTCAATCAGAAATCAATAATGATGAGTTAGACGAATTAGAAAATAAGGATGCTTCTGAAAATACCGAAGTATTTACTGAAGAACCTGTATTTTTGGCTTCCGAGAACGATGCAGAATCTAATCTAATTTTAGAACAAGTTGATGAAAATGCTGAATTTAATCCAACTGTTGAAGAAGAAATAATAACTGAATTAGATTTTGAAGAACAATTAGAAACAACAGAAGAAAGTGTTGAAAATGAGAATGGAAACGAAAATGTCTTCAATAATGCAGTTAATTCAACAGATGATAATGAAGATGATATAGATTTTGATTTGCTGGCAGATTTAATTTCAGGTGGTGGCGATTCTAATCCATCAATAGAATCTATCAGTAATACAAATAGTGCTATTGTAAGTAACGAAGAAGGAGTTTCAGATGAGGAGATTGAAAATAGATTAAATACTTTAGAGGAAAAAGTAAACAACTTAGAATTTGATAATTATAGAACAATCGAAGAAATAACTGAAGAAAATTCTTTTTCAAATATCCAAATATCTGACATAAATAATATTGAAATTAATGAAATAAAAAAAGAACTTCTCGATTTATTGCTAAATCTAAAGAAAAGTTAAAAAAGGAAAAAAGAATAAATAATGAAATTTATTGATGTTGCAGAAGTATATATAAAATCAGGCGATGGCGGAGCAGGACACGTAAGCTTTAGAAGGGAAAAATATGTTCCTAAAGGTGGTCCTGATGGAGGAAATGGCGGAAAAGGAGGCGATCTAATTGTTCAGGCTTCTAAGGATTTAAACACATTACTTGATTTCCATTTTAAACGTAAGTATATTGCTGAGAATGGAAAATCAGGAGAACAAAGTAATCGTTCAGGCAAAAATGGCAAAAGCATGACAGTCAAATTGCCTGTTGGAACTATAGTTTATAATGCAGAAAATGATGAAATACTTGCAGATTTGACAAATCACAAGCAAAAAGTAATAATAGCGAAAGGTGGACTTGGAGGTCTTGGTAATTCGAACTTTGCTACTCCAACAAGTCAAGCACCAAGATATGCACAGCCGGGCATTCACGGAATCGAGATGAATCTTAGATTGGAACTGAAATTACTTGCTGATGTTGGCATTGTTGGCTTTCCAAATGTTGGTAAATCCACTCTAATTTCGGTAATATCTGCAGCAAAACCTAAAATTGCCGATTACCCATTCACAACATTAATTCCAAATCTGGGAGTTGTAAGCATTGATGAATACAAGAGCTTTGTTGTTGCCGACATTCCGGGGATTATCGAGGGAGCAGCCGATGGAAAAGGCTTAGGAATTCAGTTTCTTAAACATATTGAAAGAACAAGAGTGTTAGTATTCTTATTAGATGTTAATTCCGAAAATATCCAAAATGATTATAATATTTTGTTGCAAGAATTAAGCAATTTCAATATTGATTTAATTAAAAAGCCAAGAATTATCTGTTTCTCAAAATCTGATACTTTGTCTAATAATGAGATTGTTAAACTGAAGAAACTAAATATTGATAGTAATGTTAAGAACCATTTGGCAATTTCAGCAGTAAGCCATCTTAATTTAACTGAACTAAAAGTAATGATGTGGGAAATGTTAGCAGAATAAATATTATTTATCAATGATAAAATTTATTTCAATATTATACTTTCTGTTGTTAGCTACAAGTTGTGATTTATTTGTAACTCGCAGTCCAGAATATCCCGATGAGAATTCACAAAACATTCAGCCTGCTACCTCGCCGAGTGTACTTTTTTCCAATTTTAATCAATCAATTATTGATGTGAATTCCGAATCTTTTTCAGCTTGTTTTAACCCATATACTGATGATTATAAGTTCTTTCCTGATGCTAATATATTAGCTCAATATGGAGTTGTTTTTAACGATTGGAATGCAGCAAACGAAACAGAAGTAGTTCTGAGTATCGCAAATTCTATCGAAACAAATACCAAACCCGAGTTAATTTGGAATAATTCAAATTATGAATTTATCACTACAGATTCAGCTGTAATGGTAGGAGATTACTTAATAAAAATTAAGATTAATCTTAAAGATGAATTATATTCCGGTTTCTCGCGATTTACATTCATCAAAGCACAAGATGGATTGTGGTACATCAAAACTTGGATAGATTATAAAACTAAGCAAGATTCTCTGCAACCTTGGAGCTTATTGAAAGCTAAATATTCCTCATAATTTCACTCTCTTTTTAGATGGAATTAGAAATAAAAGTCAAATTTCACAATAATTAATTATTTATTATATTATTTTTTATGCCATTTATTATAAATATTTTGTAAATTGCATATTAATTTTATGTTAATTATCTGAATTAATTGGAGGTTATTATGAGAATTACTATACTTGTTAGCATTATATTTATATTAAGTATAAGGTTACTTATTACAAAACCTATTGATGAAAATTCCGCTTATAAAATAGCTAATAATTATCTGAACAACAAGGCTAATAGTGATTTGAGCAATCAAATTCATTTAGTATCAAAATCGGTAGATATAAGCCATAATTTACTAAATCAATCAATTTCCCAAACTGATTATCACTATTATATTTTTAATAATTCGGGAAGAGGGTTTGTAATAATTTCGGGCGATGATGCAACTTATCCAATCCTTGCTTATTCTGATGAATCTATTTTTGACGAGAGCAATATTTCACCTGCTACCGAAAGTTGGTTAAATTTATATCGTATACAAATTGAGTTTATTAGAGATAATAATATTCAATCTAATGAATTTATCAAAAGTGAATGGGAAAATATTTCAAAAAAAGAATTGAATAGGAATAAAATTCAAAAAGGAATAGAGCCACTAATTAGAACCAAGTGGAATCAAAGACCATTTGTAAATGATTTATGTCCTTATGATACTGCTGTAAAAGCTCGTGCAATAACGGGTTGTGTGGCAAATGCAATGGCACAAGTTATGAAATATTGGCACTATCCAGCAACTGGAAGTGGAATTCATAGTTATACTCACTACAAATACGGAAAATTGACAGCGAATTTTGGAGCAACAACTTACGAATGGGAGAAGATGCCAAATATTGTCTCGGATACTAATATTGCAGTTGCAACTTTAATGTTTCATTGCGGCGTTGCGGTTGATATGAACTATGGTACATCTGCAAGTGGAGCATCATCTAACGCAGTTCCCTTAGCTTTTATCAATTTCTTTAATTATGATAAAAATTTAGAGATTATCAATAAGAATAATTACGATGAAGCAGTTTGGATTTCTATTTTAAAGAATGAACTTGATAATGCAAGACCAATTTGTTATACTGGAGTTGGCACTGGTGGACACGAATTTGTATGTGATGGTTATAACGAAGATGATTTTTTCCATTTTAATTGGGGTTGGGGAGGCGCCAGCGATGGCTATTTCCGCATTAATGAACTCAATCCTGGTAATATGAGCTTTTCAGGTTTTCAGCAAGCAGTTGTTGGAATGATGCCACCAGCTGACAAATTAGAGCCAAGTTTGATTTTATCCAAAGATGTGAAAGCAAGCAATAGTAAAGTTAAATATGCAACATCTTTCACTATTACAACTAATTTAAGAAATAATAGAGATGTGGATTTTCTTGGTGAGTATGTAGCAACTATTTTTGATAACAATGGTGATTTTGTAGATTATTTTGGAATAATTACAAATGCTGATACACTTTTTGGATATAAAAATTTTATAGATGACTTAACTTTTACTTATTCAGGTTCAATGAAATTACTTCCAGGAAAATACAAGGTATATATCAATTATCGAAAAAAAGGTGGAACTTGGAAGCAACTTCGTCCAAGTATTAGCGATACCATAACTAAAGGTTACACAGATATTGAAATCTATAATAATAATCCCTTGCGATTATTTTCTAATCTCAATTTGTCAGTCAAAAATCTAATTTGCCAAGATAATGATATAAATATCAATTTTAATATTGTCAATTTTGGAAGTACAACTTTCAAAGGTTTTATTGGAGTGGCATTATATGACACAACTAATAAACTAATTAAAATTATTGCAAATAAAGAGGAAACCGAAGGAATAGATGCAAATGGTAAAGAATTAGAAGAATTGAGTTTCGATACACAAATAACTAAAGATGTCTCTCCTGGCACATATTTGCTTTCGGGCATTTATAAAGAATTGCAATCATCAGATTATTCAATACTTGGTTCGTATTCACAATTTATCAACCCTGTATTTATTACTTTGGTACCTAAACCGGAATTTGATGATAACTTTGAACCAAATAATGATATATCGTTAGCCTCCAAACTTGAATTAGAATTTATTAATGATACAATTTCTCAAAATATCCAACTTATAAATATTCGGAATTCTACTGATGTTGATATTTATAAAATTAATTTAGAAGATGGATATGATTATCTGCTTGCTGCAGAAATTATTGATATTTATAATCAAGGAAATAATATGACTCTTGATGGCTCGCTTTCGTACTCATTAGACGGCATTAATTGGTCGGAATATTTCGATAGAGAATTGGATCCACAACTTACTCTTTTTGGTAAATCCAATGTATATCTGAAAGTTATTTCGAATATTCCCGAAAATTCTGGAACTTATAATTTAAATTTGAATATTTTTAGAAAAAAATGGGCTCCGATAATTTCAATAGGTGGAAGTATGTCCTTCGAAAAAATTGAAGTAGGTGATTCGGTGCAAAAATCCTTCATATTAAAAAATATAGGGAAAGCCGAAATGATTGTTGATACCCTCTTGTGTCCCGAAGGTTATTATACAGATTGGACAAAAGGTACGCTTGCCAAAGATGAATTTAAGGAAATTGCCATTACCTTTAAACCCTCAAAGTCCAAAATTTTTGCAGGACAAGTTGTCATTCGATCTAATGCTGTTGATGGTACTAACTTTTTCCAAGTTTATGGCACTGGAAGTAGCACTACAGGCACTCCAATAATTGTGTTAAGTGGAAATATGGATTTTGGCAAGGTGAATATTGGTGATACAACAAGTAAAATTCTAACGATTGCTAATGCTGGAAGGACTACACTAAGTATTTATTCAATAGATTATCCAGACGAAGATTTTTACGATGAATGGTACAATGGTGAAATATTACCTGATGCTGAAGAAGAAATAGAAGTCGTATTTACTCCAACAAAAGTAAAATATTACTTTGGTGAAATTACAATGAATTGCAACACTTCCCAAGGTGATTTAAGCATTGATATTATGGCACAAGGTGTTGATCCTAAAAGTGTGAATAATTCTGCTGATGGCAAATACGATATAACATTAGATTCTTATAATTATACATTGAAGATTGTATCCAAAGAAAATATCGATGGTTTTTTTGAAATTTATAATATAACTGGTCAAAAAGTACTAAATAATGATATTAATAATCATAATTTTATTTTAGTAGATTTGTCTACTATTCCAATCGGCAAGTATTTTGTTAAGATTGAAGATAAATTTGGAAATACCGAAATAGTGCCAATTAATGTAATTAAATAAAAATATTAAAAA
>DYPF01000307.1 GCA_020720105.1 Chloroherpeton thalassium | reverse complement strand
CCTAACGAATTATAAATTGTATAATTGTCTTCGATATTAAAATAAATCTTTTCGGAAGTCGGGTTCGGATAAATGTAGTTACCGTCAACCAGAATTTCATTTACAGATAGTATTACCAAGCTGTCAGAGTAACTAAAATTGTTAAGAGAGCCTAAATCAAAGACTTTAATGCGGTATTGATTTGAGTTTTCAATACTATCGGGAACAAGCCATTGGTAGTATCCATCATTTTCGGTTTGGTCAATTATATTTGAGTGAAAACCGCAATCGTTATAAAGTTCAATTGCAATATTTGTACTTGCATTTTGAGAAGTCCAAACAATTTCGATAGTATTACCAGCTGCTAAACTGTCGCTTATGGAGGGCGAAATGAGTTCAATATCAATAATTCGTGGATAATTGCCAGGTAAAACCCAATTATAATTGGTGCTAACATCTTCCCATTTCACGTGTTCGCCGGTCATAAACACACAATCACCTACATTTGTACTATCGGTTTGCACCCAATAGGTTTTGTTGAATCCAACGGTAAATTCGTCAACAAATGTTGAATTAGAAATGTTTGATGTTCCCAAAATACAAACCTGTTCATTATTGCTTTGTGCAGTATCGCGATGAGTGAAAGTGCAATTGTCGAAATAAAAATTGCTTAAAGTAACTAATACCGATTTACAATGATTTGCTGTAAAACTGCAACTGTTAAAAGAAACATTGTTACCTGGGTCCCAAAGGTGCATTAAATATGGAAGAATGGGGTCAATGTAAACGCCAAAATTGGGGTGTGGTAAATCTTCGAAATGGCAACCGTTGAATTGTGAGGCCGAATCAGGGATATTACTACCATAAGCCACAAGAAAAGTTCCGTAAATATTACAATTGTAGAATTTTAAACCAGGTTTATTTGCCCAAATAGGGCTGCTGGTTGTTCCCCAAAAGGTGCAATTTTCAAATATTGAAAATCCACCTGGTCCAGAATCAGAAACCATTCCGGGTCCGGTATTATTAATAAATTCACATTCGATAAATTTTCCTTTTCTGCATATCGAAGTTTCTGCTTCAATATCTAATCCCCCTCCTGGAGCTGAACTAATTCCGGCTTTTCCTGTATGATTAAACTTGCAATTATAGGCTGTTAAACCTATCCCTCCTACCCACGACAAACCTTGTCTGCCGTTATATTCGCTTATTGTATTTTCAATAACGGTAACGGTTGGATTTGACGATGATGTCAAATTATAAAATCCTATCTCTAAGCCGTCTAAACCGTGATGATGCGAGTGAATATTTCTTATCAATATATTTGAACTTCCCAATAATTTTATTCCCGAAGCTTCCAATTGAATGCCGGTATCGCCCCAGTATCCACCAACAATCAGGTTTTGAAGATTTCCATCTAATTCAATATTTTTGAATAGAATATTTGTCGAATTTTCGATAAAAAAAATGTCACCGACTTCGGCTATGAAATCATAATCATCAAAATCGACCGTATCAGGCTGATGGTGATATGGATCGCCAGTTAATGGGTCGAAAGAACCAAAATACAAGCTGTCAGCTATTCTAATAATTGCCCCTGCTTCGCCTTCAATAATAACATTGCTCACACTATCAATGCTAAAAATTTCATTATTTTGATAGTATTGCTCGTTAGAATTCGGGGTTTGGTTGATATTTTGTTCACCCACAATATACAATCCAGACGGAATTATCAACTTGCCAGTTCCGTATTTTTGAATAGAATCGGCAGCCATTCTGAAATATTGGCTATCGTTAATTGCGTCGTCGGGTATCGCACCCAAATCTACAATATTAAAAACAGGACCACTAAACGAAGCCACCCAAGCCGAATCGAACGGATAGTCGGTTGTGTATTGAGCTTGTGCTGTAAAGTGGAATAAAACGACAATTATTCCGACAAATAACTTGCTGTTCATTCTATTATTAATGGTTATCATTTTGAAATTGCAGTATGTTTAAATTGCCGATAACGGTTTGCGGCAAAAAACGGCAGGGGTTTTTGAAGAACACTCCCATACGATTTTGTAAACAGTAAACCATGAGCAAAGATAACAAAATTCAAGTTCAGTCTAAAAAAAAAATTCAAAGGTGTTCATGATCTCACCACCTTCGGCGGTTCGGTTAACTAAATCTTTTCTCCTGCATCGTACTACCGCTCCTACTTACATCGAATGTTTTCACCACGAATAAGCATCCCAATTCGTGGCATTGTAATCAACAGATGATAATTCGTATTTAATTAGTGAATTCGTGGTAAAAAAGTCGTGTATTTTTTTCACCCACATAAATTTAGTATAGAGCCTTATTTTAAAAATACCATCACCATAATTTGAATATCAAAAATGAGGCGAGTATAAAGAGCAAAAAATGCAAGAAGCTAATAATAAACAAATTACAACAAAACGCAGATTATTAACGACAGAATAATTGTCAACCATATAACATTTGATGTTGGATTCTCATAAATGGATAAAAATATAATTGCTTAGGGAGGGTTTGGTGGGGTGATTAACAATCAGACTATATTTATATTTACTCGTAATTTGCAAAATTAGCCTTTATTCTAAGTAATATATTATCTTTGCCCCATGATTTCCTTCA
>DYPF01000306.1 GCA_020720105.1 Chloroherpeton thalassium | reverse complement strand
AGGTACAAATGTAACTTGGAATGCAAATTATGGTTCGCAAGATGGATTGGCTATTTGGATAGATTATGATAATGATGGTGAGTTCAATGAAACTGATGAATTTGTATATCATACTCCAAACGGTATTGAAAACCCTCATATTAACACTGATATTTTTTCAATTTCTGCAGATGCACCACTTGGAGTTCATAGAATGAGAGTAAGAGTTGGTTTTACCGGACATTTAAACAACGATGAGCAATATCAATTTCTTGGAACTCAGGCTTGTTATTCTGTTGGTTATAGCGAAACTCACGATTATAATATTACGATTATCAATGCTACTAATGCTCCTGATTGTGCTACAAATCCATCGCCATTAAATAATCAAACTGATACTTATACAAATCCAACTTTAACTTGGGTTGCAACAAATGCTTCTGCTTTTGATTTATATCTTGGTACAACAAGTTTAGAATTAATAGATGAAACAACTTTGCCATCATATTATATATTATTAGAGCCAAATACTACATATCAATGGCAAGTTATACCAAAAAATTCTTTTGGAAGTGCTACCGGTTGTGATGTTTGGACTTTTACTACCGGAGAAGAAATGTTTTATTGTGATGACAATTTATATACTGGTGATGCTTATGCTGAACCTTGTGATTGGGGTGATTATTTAGTAAATTTTTCAATTAATGAATATTCGATTGATAATCTAACTTGTACTAATAATACAGGGTTGAATGATTTTTCTGATGAAATTATTGAACTAAGTAGCGGGGTTTCTTATTCTTGGTCAGCTCAATTGGGTATATCGTCTCAAGAATATATTGCCATGTGGTTAGATATAAATGATAATGGAATTTTTGAAGAAGACGAAATGTTATACTCTTCACAAGAAATGAGCAGTTCTAATGTAATAAGCGATATTTTAATAATTCCAGCTAATGTTGAAGTAGGACAACACAGATTTAGAATCAGAACCAAAGGAACAGGTACGCCTATGCAACCTGATGATGCTTGCTCACTTTTTACTTATGGACAAGCTTATGATTTTACAGTAGAAATTATTGAAAATTCGTTATTACCAAGTTGTGCTACAAATCCTTATCCGGCTAATAATCAGACTGATTTACCTCTAAATACAACTTTGACATGGAATGCTTCTAATGCTTCTTCGTTTGATTTATTTTTGGGAACTAACGAACTAAATTTTGTTGCAGAATTAACTGAAACTTCGTATTCTTTTGTTCTTGAACCGAATACTATTTATCAGTGGAAAGTTGTACCAAAAAATTCAAATGGCTCTGCTATCGGTTGTGATGTTTGGAGTTTTACTACCGGTTCTGTTTTAGCTTATTGTGAAGATAATTTATACTATGGAGATATGTATTCAACTCCTTGTGATTGGGGTGATTATGCACTAAGTATCGAAATTAGTAATTTGAATTTAACTGATATGACTTGTATTGGTGTTTATAATGCAACGGATTTGACTAATGATACAATTGATTTTATTCAAGGTTTGATATATGATTGGAGTATAAATATGGATATTTCTTCTCAAGAATATATCGCTTTTTGGATTGATGCAAATAACAATGGAGAATTTGAAGAATCAGAATGTTTGTACACCTCACAAGAAATGAGTACAACTTCATTGATATCAGATACATTACTTATTCCTGCAAATATTCCTATAGGAAATCACAGATTAAGAATTAGAACCAAAGGCACCGGAACACCAATCGAACCAGATGAAGCATGTACTCCTTTTGCTTACGGACAAGCGTATGATTTTACTGCAAATATTACTTTAACTTCAGAAATACCTACTTGTGCCGAAAACCCTAATCCTGAGAATAATTCAATTAACGTAGATCATCAAATTGCAGAATTGCAATGGGATATAGTTGATTACGCAACAAATTATGACGTTTATTTTGGCGAAAACGAACTTATATTCTTTGGTAATTTTACAACTAATTATTGTGATATTCCCGAAAATTTAACTGCACTTGGTGTTTATGTATGGCAAGTTGTTCCAAAAAATCCAAACGGACAAGCCTCAAACTGTGAAACTTGGACTTTTACTGTTGAAGATTGGGATAACATTAGCGAGATTAATAATTTAATAACTATTTACCCAAATCCTACTTCTGGTCAATTTACAATTAAAAATGAACAATTAAAAATTGAAAATATTGAAATTACAGATGTAACCGGAAAAAAAGTGTATTCAAATTTCCAAATTATCGAATTTTCAAATATTAAAATTGATATTTCAAATTATCCAAGTGGTTTGTATTTTGTAAAAGTATATTCTGAAAATGGAATTTTTGTAGAGAAAATTATCAAACAATAGTTTTTTGGTTAATGTATGCTCCGAAACTTTATTATAAGAAGTAAGAGCATATTTTATATAAGAATTATTTATTAGTTATTTTTTTTGTTAATAATAATTATAATTTCAAGTACTATATTTCAATAGTTCGGTATATTTTATATTAATTCGTTAATATTCAGCGAATTCTGTTTTATAAGAAAAAATGATAATTGCTGAAAATTAATAATTTGCTAACGGCGTAGCACTCACTAATACAAAAATAAAATAAATAATATGTTAGTAATTAGCTAATTAAAAAA
>DYPF01000042.1 GCA_020720105.1 Chloroherpeton thalassium | reverse complement strand
ATTAATCCCCACAATTCTTCTTAGTGAATTGTGGGTAATGCGTAGTGCTTAAGCAATAGGGTTGATGAGGCTTTGTATGGATTTCCGTTTGCACGGGAATGACAATATTGAAATATTTTGGACTTATGAACAACCTCCTATGATGTTTTCCTATCACCCAACACCCATATTAATTTACCTTTCTTTGTACATTGTAAATTGTTTATGCTTAATTTTGTTTTTTTATAAAAAGGTATATTATGAAAAGAATTACTTTGTTTATTACTTTAATTATTTTTGCTGTTGGTTGCTCCAAAGAAATCGACAAATTGGAAGGCAAAGGCGAGAATATTGTGAAAGAAATGCACAATTTAACAACTACTGATCTCTATTCAATGAAACGTCTCTCCGAAATGCAATTATCTCCAGATGGAAAATGGATTGTGTATGTAGTTGCAACTCCGTCTATTGAAGATAATAAGATAACTCGCGATTTATGGGCTACTTCTATCGATGGCAAATTTACACATCAAGTTACAGATGCAGAAGGCAACGAAATGTCGCCTGTTTTCTCACCTTGTGGTAAAAAAATTGCCTATTTATCAACAGAAAAAGGTGCTCTGCAAATTTATATTCAAGATTTTCCACAAGGTTCTCCTAAAAAATTAACTGATGTAGAAAATGGCGTTAGCAATATTTTATGGTCGCCCGATGGCAAATATATTTCCTATACAAGCGATGTGAAATTGCAAAAAAACATTTTGGAAGATTATCCAGAATATGACAAAGCAAATTTGAAGCATTATACTGAATTGCCCGTTCGCCATTGGGACGAATGGACTGATGAATCTTTCAGTCACTTGTTTGTGATGCCAATTGATGGCGGGAAAGCTATTGATTTATTACCAAATGAATTGGTTGATGTGCCATTGAAGCCTTTTGGTGGCGTTTCGGAAATTACTTGGTCACCCGATTCAAAACAAATTATTTATACAGCCAAAAAAGATAGCGATTTTGTTATAAATACAAATTCTGATTTATATTTGGTTGATTTAATTGATATTAAAAATGGAAAATACCACACAAAAAATTTGACAACAGGTATGATGGGATATGACAAAAATCCATTATATTCTCCTGATGGTAAATATATTGCCTTTTCAAGTCAGGAACGTCCAGGTTTTGAATCAGACAAATTTCGCATAATGCTTTATAATACCGAAACTAATTTGATTGATGAATTAACATCTAACTTAGATCAATGGAGTGAGGAATTTACTTGGGGTCCAAAATCAGACAAGATTTACACTATTTCCACTGATTCAGGTGTAACGAGCTTATTTGAATTTGATATTACAACTAAATTATACAAAAAATTGTCCAAAGGTGATTGGGATTATGGTCATGGATTGGCAGTTTCCAGCGATGGAAAACATATAGTTACAGGCAAAAATAACTTTAACAATCCATTAGATTATTATGTTATCAATTTAGATGATGGCAAAGAAACAAAATTGACAAGATTTAATGATGAAAGATTGAAATATATCAATCCTTGCAAATGGGAGCAAAGATGGTTCACAGCAACTGATGGCAAAAAAATCCATAGCTGGATAATTTATCCTCCAGATTTTGATAAAACTAAGAAATATCCTGTGATTACATATTTACAAGGTGGTCCACAAAGTATGATAAGTCAGAATTATCATTATCGTTGGAACTTTGGAATTTATGCCTCAAATGGTTATATCATTTTGGCAGCAAATCGTCGTGGTTTGCCCGGATTTGGGCAAGCTTGGAATGATGCAATTAGTTTAGATTGGGGTGGAATGCCAATGTCTGATTTACTTGCAGCTACCGACCAATTCAGTACTGAACCATTCGTTGATTTAGAAGGTCGTTCTGCTTTGGGTGCGAGTGCAGGTGGATATGCAGCATATTGGCTTGCTGGTCATCACGAAGGCAGATTTAACGCTTTTGTTGCTCATAATGGTGTGTTTGATGTTGTAAGTAAATATGGTGCAACCGAAGAAACCTTCTTCCCTAATTGGGAATTTGGCGGTCCATATTGGGAACAAGCAAACCGTGATAATATGGAAAGAAATTCACCACATAATTTTGTGAAGAACTGGAATAAACCTATATTGATTTCAATTGGCGAAAGAGATTTCCGCGTTCCTTACACACAAGGTTTGGAAGCGTTTTCAGCTGCTCGTTTGCAAGACATTCCAGCTGAATTGATTTATTTCCCTAACGAAACTCACTTTATTTCACGTTCACAAGAGTACATTGTTTGGCAAGATTTAGTAATTAAATTTTTAGATAAATACACAAAGAAAAAATAAATTTTTGATAAAAGGTAAAAATATATGAAAGCAACTCGTTTTTATTCAATTCACAAGGAATTGAAAGCTAAGATGGTTGAATTTGCAGGTTTTGAGATGCCAATTCAATATCCACAAGGAATTATTCACGAACATTTAGTAGTTCGCAAGCAAGTTGGCGTTTTTGATGTATCGCACATGGGTGAATTTGAAGTTCGCGGCAAAGATGCTCTTGCATTTGTTCAGCATATATCTGTTAATGATGCAAGCAAATTAGCGATTGGTCAAGCACAATATTCAGCACTGCCTTATAATGAAGGCGGCTTGGTTGATGATATGCTTGTTTATAATATTGGCGATTATATTATGTTAGTCGTTAATGGAGCTAATATTGATAAAGATTGGGCTTGGGTTAATGCAAATAAAGGCAATTTTGATGTGGAACTTACCGATGCAAGTGATGATTTCAATTTATTGGCTGTGCAAGGACCCGACTCACTGAAAACATTGCAAAAATTGACTGAAACAGATTTATCAGCAATCGAGTATTATCATTTTACATTTGGTAAGATGGCTGGATTTGATGCAATTATTTCTCGAACAGGTTATACTGGCGAATTGGGCTTTGAAATTTACTTTAAAGGCGATGATGAAGTTGCAACTAAAATGTGGAATGCAATTTTCGAAGCTGGTGCAGAATTTGGAATTGAACCAATTGGATTAGCAGCTCGTGATACTTTGCGTCTCGAAAAAGGCTACTGTTTATATGGTAATGACATCGATCAAACAACTAATCCAATCGAAGCAAGTTTGGGTTGGATAACTAAAATCAATAAAGGCGAATTTGTTGGGAAAGCACCAATTGCTGAAATGAAGGAAAAAGGAGCAACTCGCAAATTAGTTGGATTTATTAGCGATGCTGACAAATTTATTCCTCGCCATCATTATGAAATTTATTCACCAGAAGGCAATAAAATTGGACACGTAACAAGTGGAAATATCTCACCTATATTAAACAAACCTATTGGAATGGGTTATGTGGAAGCAGCATTTTCCAAACCAGACACAGAAATTGAAATTGAAGCTCGTGGCAAACGCTTCAAAGCAAAAGTAGCCAAACTACCATTTGTAGTTTAAAAATTCATAGTTAGTATTATTAATTAGTATTATTAAAAGTCCAACATCTTCAAAATGTTGGGCTTTTTTTTTGGTATATTTGCAAGTACAGGAGGCTGTCTCATAAGTCAGATTTGCAGTCATTCCCACGAAAGTGGGAATCCATACAAAGCCTCATCCACCCCACGCTTAAGCGTGGGGTTGAAAGGAGATACGCATATTTTACGCAGGAACTCATTCGTGCACTACTATAGAGGATTTATGGATCCCACTTTCGTGAGGATGGGAATGACTGCAAAGCTGACTTACACCCAACACCGAACAAATAAAACCTAAAGTCTATTATTTATAGGAATACTTTTGGGGTAATGTTATTACAAATCTTGCACCGTTTGTATATTCTTTATCTAATGTTACAGTTCCATTATGAAGCATAATAATATGTTTTACAATAGATAATCCAATGCCTGTTCCACCAAACTTTCTTGAACGGGATTTTTCTGAAATGTAAAATCGTTCGAATATTCTATCTTGGTCTTCCTTTGGAATTCCAGCTCCTGTATCAGAAAAAGTAATTTGAATTGACTTATCATCTAAATCAGATACATTGATTTGTATTCCACCTTGGTCGGTGAATTTGATTGAATTATTAAATAAATTAACTAAAATTTGCTCTAATCTGAAAGAATCTGCTTGTACTTTTGGTGAAGTTGAGTTGATTTCTAAGCTGAATGTTAAATTCTTCTCTTTAAGTTTTTGTTCAAATAATTTGACTGTATTATCAATTAAAATATTCAAATCAACTTGACTAATAATTAACTTATTTGTATAACTTTCGTCCTCTAATTCCGATAGTAATAACAAATCTTTAACAATAGAAATTAACCTATCAGTATGTCGCCTAACTATTTGGATATAATGCAAGTGGTTGGCATCTTCTATTTCGTCCTCTAAGGTTTCAATAAATCCTTTGATAGCTGTTAATGGCGTTTTTAATTCGTGCGAAACATTTACAACAAAATCCTTTTTCATTTGTTCAATTTTGCGAATGTCAGTTATATCACTAACAACAATCAAAATTTCATTGTTAGCTGGGATATAATTCATTGTAGCAAAGTAGGATTTATTATTGAAGTTAAATTCGTAGTTATCAATTTTATTGTGATCGTTAATATTTTTAATTTTATCCTTAAATTCATCAGGAATATTAATATTATCTAAAGATAGGAAATTATCGACAATAACAAAGTGCTTAAGAAAAGTGATATTTGTGAGGATTATTTTGTGATGAATGCTTAGTAGAATAATGCCATCAGGAATAGAATTAAATAGGTGTTTTAATTCATTATTTTGCCTTTCTATTTCAAAAATAAATGACTCTAATTTAGCAGCCATATCATTGAAATTTTTGGCGAGGGTTGCAAATTCATTATTAGATTTTAATTGAATTCGAGTTTTAAAATTACCATTTGATACTTGTTCAACAGCAGTTGAAATGGTTTGTAGAGGTTTAGTTATTGATAATGCTAAAAAATATGTGCTAATTAGTAATAACAACCCTATAACAATCAAAATTTTTATCGAATCTTTAGTTAATTTGCCGTAAAGTTCATCAATATGGTATAAAAAATAACTTGTTCTTACAAATCCAATAATCTTGCCATCATAGCTTATTTTGGAGGATACATAGAGCATTTCATCTTTAGTAGTATTGCTATATCTTAAAGATGTACCCGTTCCATTAGAAAGTGCTTGAATTACTTCTGGTCGTTTTAGGTGATTATCCATATTCTTTGGATTTGCTTTAGAATCGGCAATAACCACCCCATCAATACCAATGATAGTGATTCTTATTTCTAAAGATTTACCAATTTTATTAATTGTATTAACTAATGCAGTTGTGTCTTTGTGGAGCAATAAGGTTTGGATATTATCCGAAATGGTAATATTTAAATTTTTAAGATCATTCCTAAAACTTTCTAAATAATGCTGCTTAGTAGTATTGAAATTATAATAAATAAATACGGAAGAAAATACTACAATAAGTATTAAAAAACCAAAAAACAATCTAAAAAAAATGTGCTTCATAATTATGGTGTGAAGTGATTAATTTTCTTCAATTTTATATCCTACACCACGAATATTCTTGATGAATTTTGAAGCATCTCCAAGTTTTTCACGTAAGTTCTTGATATGAACATCGACAGTTCTATCCAGTACACCTTTTTCTTGAACACCCAGAAATTCTAAAATGCTTTCGCGAGAATAAACCCAACCTTTCTTTTCAGATAAAAGGCGGAGTATTTTAAATTCAGTTGTTGTTAAATCAATTTTCTGTTTATTTAAAAATACTTCGTATTTTTGAAGATCTATTTCTAAAATATCACCAATTTCAATCAAATTAGATTTGGCAATTTTATCATCTCTTCTAAGAACAGCTTTGATTCTTGCTAACATTTCGCGAGGCGAAAATGGTTTTGTGATATAATCATCAGCTCCAATTTCTAAGCCTAATACTTTGTCCATTTCCTCGTTGCGTGCTGTAAGCATTATTACTGGAATTTGCCCATACTTCTCATCTTTCTTTAGCATTTTGCAAAGTTCCAGACCATCATAATCTGGGAGCATCAAGTCTAACAATATCATATCTGGTGGATTAACTTGTATATAATCCAAAGCTTTTGTTCCATTTTCGAAAGAACGTACACGATATCCCGCTTTATTTAAATGCAGAGAGACAAGTTCTACAATATCTGGTTCATCATCAATAATGACAATATTTTTTTGGTTGATTTGTGTAAACACTTCTGGTCTTCTAATTTCTAACATAAATTTTTATTAATACTAAATTATCTGTAAATTGTTAATTTTAATCAAAAGTATTGTTAAGTAATAGTTAATTACTTGTTTTCACCCATTGTAAAATATCGTTAATTACTTTTTCGGAGACATTGCTTGGTTTGGAATATTCTTCAGGTGTTGCTTTGCCTTTACCTTCCATAAATAGATGATTTAATTCAGGATAAAGTATAAAACTTGCTTTTGTATTGTTACTTAATGCTGATTTCCAATTATTAAATTCTGTAACAGTAACTTGGTAATCTCTCTCGCCTTGTAAAACTAATATCTTATCATCGATTTTTCTAATATCATCTAATGGCTTGTATTGATTTAAATAAAGCCAATATGCAGGGTATGCACCAAACGGAAGGCTATCCTTTGGAGTGTTTAATGTAAAATTATTTGAGCTAATTTTATCAACTTGTTGCTTAATAATCGCAAGAATTTCTTTTGTTATTCCTTGATTATTTTTTAAATTGCTGATGTATTCGTACTGCTCAAGTATTTTCTGTTCCAAGGGTTGATTTGAACCAGCAAAAATGATAAAACCAGCCGCAGTTGAAGTTGATTTTGCTATTTGTGGAATTGCAAAGCCGCCCAGACTATGACCTAAAATATATATTTGCCTTTTATCGATTTTTGGATGATTTGATAGTTGATTAAATGCAATAATTGCATCTTGAATTGTCTCATCTTCCAATGTTAGTGAGTCATATTTTGATAATTCTTCACCATACTTCAATGTTCTCTTATTATATCGAAAAACGGCAATTCCTTTAGAAGATAAACCTTCTGCAATATCTTTGAAAGGTTTATTTGGTCCTATTGTTTCATCAAGATCATTAGGACCTGAGCCATGAACTAAGATAATTAACGGAAATGAACTTCCAGTCAAAGGATAAGTTAATATGCCATCTAATTTGTATTTTTCGTCAAATGTAATTGAGTCAGATTGGAACAATGACTTCTTAACATAAGCTGGTGATTTATAATTATCATCTGATTTTGACTTTGGTGGCTTAAAAAAGAATCCAAAAATCTTACCATTATTTCCGTAAGTAATTTCAATAATAAGCTCGTTATTTTTGTGTTTTACTTGTGTGCCTGTAATGTGATAACCTTTTTGCTCAACTACTTTTGTTTCGCCAATACTAACCATTGGACCACTGCTAAATTCAAGTTGACTATAAGCTTGCTTGAACAATTCCAACGAGAAGGATTTCTTAACACTTTCATCAAATTGTGAATAGCAAAAATCGAATTGCTTTTCATAAAATTTCTTAATAAAAGTTTGAGCTTGATTTTCCCAATTTGAGTTATTACTTAACTGAGAAAACAGAATTGAATTCTGGAAAAATACAAACAATAAAATAAATAATGTTTTGATATTCATATATTTACGATGACTAAGCATCTAAGTTTTTTACATAAATAGCATTTTGTTCAATAAATTCTCTTCGAGGTTCAACTTTATCGCCCATTAGCATTTGAAATACTCGTGCCGACTCGGCTGCTTCCCCAATAGTAACTTGCAAAAGAGTTCTGGATTCGGGGTTCATTGTTGTTTCCCAAAGTTGCTCAGGGTTCATTTCACCTAAACCTTTAAATCTTGAAATTGTAATTCCATTCATACTAATTTCGGATTGTTCAGATTCTTCAGTAACTTCGCTCGATATTCCTTCATAATCTTCGGTTGAAAGAATTTTTGCTTTTGGATCGGTTTTCTGGAAAGATAAAATTACTTCTTCTCTTTCTTTCTCATCGAAAGCATAAACTTCCTTTTTTCCTTTCTTAATTTTGTAAAGTGGAGGCTGAGCAATAAACAAATGACCTTCTACAATAATATCTCGCAAAAAAGTGTAAAATAAAGTAAGCAATAATGTCTTGATATGTGCTCCATCAACATCGGCATCCGCCATTAAGATAATTTTGCCATATCTCAACTTTGATACATCTGCTTCCAGACCAAAACCAGTTCCTATTGCTTGAATTATTGTGCGAATTTCTTCGTTCTCTAATATTTTATATTCTCGGGCTTTAATCACATTCAGAATCTTACCTTTAAGTGGTAAAATTGCTTGAAATCTTCTATCTCTACCTTGCTTGGCAGAACCACCCGCAGAATCTCCCTCAACTATAAACACTTCAGTTTCTTCGGCATTACTAATGGAGCAATCAGCTAATTTACCGGGCAAAGTTGTGTTTTCCAAAGCATTTTTGCGTCTTACAAGTTCTCTTGCTTGGCGAGCTTTTATTCTTGCTTCGGCTGCCATAGCTGCTTTTTCAATAATTTTTCGTGCTTCGATTGGATTATGCTCTAAATAATCATCTAATTTTTCAGCAACTATTGTTCTAACAACACTTTCAACATCGCCATTACCTAACTTGGTCTTGGTTTGACCTTCAAATTGTGGTTCAGGAACTTTAATTGAAATGATTGCAATCAAACCTTCTCGGAAATCATCACCAGTTAAACTTACTTTAACTTTATTGTTAGGCATCTTTTCGCTTGAATAATTATTCAAAGTACGAGTTAAAGCAGTCCTGAATCCAGTTACGTGTGTTCCACCCTCAATTGTATTGATATTATTTACGTAAGAAAGAACATTCTCGCTATATCCATCATTATATTGCAAACAAATATCAACTTGGATATCTGCTCCAACATCTGACTTGCCCAAGCCAGTTATGCTAATTGGTCTGGTATATGTATTAGCTGATACTTCAATATAATTGATGAAATCGACTAATCCACCTTCATAGTGGAATTTTTCTTCTTTATTTTCCCTTTCATCTGTAATTTTTATCGTTACATTTGAATTAAGAAAAGATAATTCTCTTAGTCTTTCGCTAACTTTAGCAAATTTGAAAGTAGTAGTTTTGAATATTGTAGGATCAGGATAAAATCGTGTTAGAGTACCTGTTTTTCTTGTATTCCCAACATTTTCAACAGGTGCAACTGGCTTTCCTTCATGATATCTTTGCTTGAAAATGCTTCCATCACGAAATACAGTTACTTCTGTTTCTACTGATAGAGCATTAACGCAAGATACACCAACTCCGTGCAAACCGCCCGAAACTTTATAACTTGACTTGTCAAACTTTCCGCCGGCGTGAAGAGTGCACATTACAACTTCCAAAGTGGAAATTTTCTTTACTGGATGAGGTCCAGTTGGGATGCCGCGTCCGTCATCTTGCACAGAACAAGAGCCATCTTTGTGTAAAATAACAATAATATTCTTGCAATATCCAGCGAGCGCCTCATCAATTGAGTTATCAACAACCTCTTGGATTAGGTGGTGAAGTCCTCGCTCACCAATATCGCCAATGTACATTGCAGGTCTTTTCCTAACGGCTTCCAGACCCTCTAAAATCTTTATACTATCTTCGTTATAACTATCTGCTAAACTTAGATTTTTTGTTGTTTCTTCTGACATAATTTTATTTTTTATATTTACAAAATTACAAATTTTTTTCCTTAAAACATTGAAATGTTAATAGTTTGTTGGGATTTTGTTTAGTCCAAGTTTAAGTTAGAAAAATGGGAAACTATCTGATAGAAATATCTTTGATTATTTCTCTGCCAAGTTTTTCGTTTAGTGTTTTAATAATGGCAGATTTATTGGTTCTTATTTCGGAAGCCCACAATGAATGTGAAGATTTCAACCTTAATTTCCCATTAGTGAAGCCTTTGACTTCAATTTTTGAATTTATATTTTCGGGGAGTATTTCCTTCAGAATTTTAATTACTCGATATTTGATTACAATATCGTCTCGACCGATTCGATGGAATAAACTTGAAATAATATTAATCATTTCTGCCATCAGTAACTTCTCCATTTTGTACTTTGAAAAATTTTGTTTCTTTGATAATATTTATATCTCTTTTCCATAAATTTGGATTTGTTAAAGTTACAAACGTTTGTGCTTGTTTTTCGATTATTGTATCCAAAACCAGTTGAGAGCGATTATCGTCAAGCTCCGAAAAAATATCATCGAGTAATATAATTGGCGTTTCGTTAGTGAAATTAAGCAAATAATCAAATTCAGCAAGTTTAAGCGAAATCAAAAGTGATTTGTGTTGTCCTTGCGAAGCCCACTCACGAGCATTCCCTTGATTTAATTGTATCAAGATTTCATCTTTCTGCGGACCAAATAGAGTAGTGCCACGTGCTAATTCTGCTACATATAAATTCTTAGCTTTATTCTCCATATAATTCTTTATTTCATTTTTATCAAAATCATTAAGTTCATTTTTATTATTCATTAAATATTCTAAGGAAACATTTTCTTTGTGATTTGTTATATTTGCATAATATTTTTGGAAAATTGGGTCGAATTCCATAATAAACTTACTTCTTCTCTGAATTATTTTCACTGATAATTCTATAAATAAATCAGTATATACTTGAAAAGTATCTTTATCAAAAATGCCGTTCCTCTTGTAATTTGTTAAAATGGAATTTCTCTGTTTGATTACTTTCTTGAAATTAATTAAATCTTCAACATACAGTTTTGAGCTTTGCGAAAGTATTCTATCAATAAAATCACGCCTATTTTCGGGAGTTCCTGATGTGATTGACTTTAAATCTGGTGATAAAAATACAACAGGAACAATGCCAATTATGTCCTTTGCTCTTGGATTATCTTCATAAGAGTTTTTAATCACTTTCTTGGAAAATTTATCATATTTAATTTCTGCTGAATAATCCAAATTGAGATGATTTATAAAATCAATCTTAATTCCGTAATTCTGATAATTCACATTAACTAAACTCGAATCTACAACATTTGTAAATGGTTTGATTATGGTTGCAATAGTAATTGCCTCCAAAATACTTGTCTTACCCGAGCCATTTGCACCATAAATAATATTAATTAACTTGTTTGGTAATAATACAGAGCTAAAATGGTTCCTAAAATTTTCAATATGAATACGTTTTATAATCATTTTTTATTTGCTATCCGGAATAGATTTGGAAATTTGCGACAATCTTTCATCTGCAATTTGGATGTATTCTGGGTTAGTATCAATTCCGATATAATTCAAACCTAATGATTTGGCTGCAACTGCTGTTGTGCCACTACCAACGAATGGGTCTAATACAACTGCATCTTTGTTGAAGGAAGTTAATTTTATAATATGCTCACAAATTTCAATTGGTTTGACTGTTTTATGGTGATTATTTTCTCCTTTTTCTCTTTTATTTGGCTTAGAAATTAAGAAATACTTGTCTATTAGTGGGTTAATATCATCAATAGTTAACACATTCGCAGGAAACATATTATTTCCAACCTTCACTTCTGTATTTATTAAGCCAGTTCCGTATTCAATAAATGTTTTGAGAAAAGTATTATCTACTGGCTTTTGTGCCATAACAATTGGTTCGTAACAGCTTTTTATTTGCGGAGTTTTCCAACCCTTAAACTGGTCTTTTAGAGCATTTTTTTCACCCTCAGAAATTGCCATTTTATCAATAAAATGGTTTAAACTCATTGCTTTAGGTTGATTTAGAGTATATAACCAAATAAAATTATCTCTAATTTCAAATCCTGCGTCATCTATTGCTGAAACTAATCTATGGTATAATCGAGGACTCGAAAATGAAAAGAAGAATGCACCAGGCTTAAGGACACGGAGAATTTCAGCAGAAATTAAATTAAACCACTCATAAAACTCAACCCCAAGTTTTTTATTGAATGCCATTCCAGAGGGTAACGATTTGACAATTTGTTGATTTCGAGTGTCCGCAACCTTATTGTAGTTCCAATTATTATCCATTTTATCCAAAAAATATGGAGGATCGGTAAGTACAAGGTCGATGGAATTTTCATCGAAATGCTTTAATATTTCGAGTGAATCGCCTAAGATAATTTTATTTAGATAATTTTGATTATGCATTGATTAATTGAATTGCTTGAGAAATATATTGATTTTAAAAAAATCAAAATTAAAAAAAAAAGAAAAAATTGACTGATAGAGTTGAAAAGTAAATGGGCATAAATTTATTAAACAATTATTAAACAATTATTAAACAATTATTAAACAATCCAATTTGAAAAACTATTCAACATCAAATTCGCCCATAGCAATCATTAAAAATCCAGTAAATGCAGCATTGCTATCTACTTTAAATCCTTTTACATTTGCCTTCATTTCATTGATAATATTTCTATATTCATTATAAAAATAAAAGTTAGGAGTAGCAGAATATTTTATGCCTTCAATTTCGAAATGTGATAGGATACTCTTAGCAGTAGTTGGCTTAACAAATACATCATAACTTGGTCGTAAATATGCTTTTACAACAGTAAGCAAAGTCCATTTTGCCATTTTGCCATTCTTGAGTATCTGATTTAAATAATCGAAACCTTCTTCCTCGTTTCCATAAAGAAACTTGTGCAGACTTTCGGCAACCAAGACTTTTTCTTCCTCGTTCAATGATTTTATATAATCACGGAACTTTGGTTTCTCAAAAACAGATACCATTGATGAAGATGTAGCAATTTTTATATAATTTTCAGTAACTTTCAGAGGGAATTCAAAATTTGTTTCTGCAAAACTATCTTCTGCAAACTTTTGCATTTTCTCTGGTTTGTGTTTCTTTACAATTTCTATCAATTCGGGACTTTGAAATCCAAGTGGAAATCTTTCGAGGAAAATTCCTTCAGCATCTTTTAATTTTTCAAAATTCATATTTTCTATTCTCTTTTAGTGATAATCTTTTTATTATAAATCATTTTTCAATCAACTACTTTTGTCTTTTGCTAATTCAAAGTTATTCAGTGCCTTGGGATTAAACATTACCACTATTAGACGTATTGGGTTTGGTATAATTACAATTAACAAGGAAAATTATTAATCAAAAGTATTCAAATTAAAAGAATTATCAAAATAGTCATCTTTTTATTGAATATTTTTCCAAAATTTATTAATTTTGCTCTCTTTATTAATCCCAATTAATAATAATTGAATGTTAATCGTAAAAGTTTGAACACTATTTATAAAAAATATTAATTTAAAGGAGTTTTAATGTTTACTTATTTGATAATTATTCCAGTACTTGGTTTAATTGCATTACTCTTCACTTATTTTCGTAGTGCTTGGATTTCCAAACAAGATCCAGGAACAGAAAAAATGAAAAATATTGCAACCTACATTTCCAATGGTGCTATGGCATTCTTGAAGGCTGAATATCAAGTAATTGCAATATTCGTAGTTGTTGTTACAATATTACTTATGATCCAAGGCTCAACTACCACTGATTCTTCCTACTTGGTAGGTATTTCATTTCTTGTCGGAGCCGTAGCGTCTGGTCTTGCTGGCTATATTGGAATGAAAGTAGCAACTAAAGCAAATGTTAGAACAACCGCTGCTGCACGTACAAGTTTGAACAAAGCATTGTTAGTAGCATTCAATGGCGGTTCAGTTATGGGTATGGGCGTTGTAGGTCTCGGTGTATTAGGTCTCGGTGTCCTTTTCTTAGTCTACGCTTCTGTGTTTGGATTATTAAATAACCCTAACGATCCTCATATTGTTAAAACTGTCATTACTGTTATCACTGGTTTTTCCTTCGGTGCATCTTCTATCGCTCTTTTTGCTCGTGTTGGTGGTGGTATTTATACTAAAGCCGCTGATGTTGGTGCTGATTTAGTTGGCAAAGTAGAAGCCGGCATCCCCGAAGATCACCCACTTAATCCCGCTACTATTGCTGATAATGTCGGCGATAATGTCGGTGATGTTGCTGGTATGGGTGCAGACTTGTTCGAGTCTTATGTCGGTTCTATTGTCTCTACTATGGTTCTCGGTGCTACTTTCTTGGCTATTCCTGAGTTTGCTGCTACTCCATTTGGCGGTCTGTCTGCTATCATTTTACCTCTCTTATTATCTGGTGCTGGTATTATCTTCTCAATTATTGGAACATTCTTTGTTAGAGTAAAGGAAGGAGGTAATCCTCAAACTGCATTGAACTTCGGTACTTTTATGGCTGCCTTTTTAATGCTCGTGGCTTCGTACTTTATTATTGACTGGGCTTTGCCTAAACAATTTGTATTCGCTGATCCACTATATTCAACAACTTATACTGTTCATTCTTGGGGAATCTTCTTAGCTACAGTATTTGGTTTACTTGCTGGTGTATTAATTGGTCTTGTTACAGAGCACTATACAGGCTTTGGCAAACCTCCTGTTCGTAAAATCGTTGAACAATCATTAACTGGTCCTGCAACAAACATTATTGCTGGATTGAGTCTTGGTTTGATGTCGACTGCTATTCCTATCATTTTAATTGTATTTGCAATTATAGGTGCTTTCCACTTTGCAGGTTTGTATGGTATTGCTATTGCTGCTGTAGGTATGCTTGCTACTACCGGTATTCAACTTGCAGTTGATGCTTATGGTCCTATTTCAGATAATGCTGGCGGTATTGCAGAGATGAGTGAACTTCCAAAAGAAGTGCGAGAAAGAACTGATAAATTAGATGCTGTTGGCAATTCTACTGCCGCTATCGGAAAAGGTTTTGCTATTGCTTCGGCTGCTTTAACTGCTCTTGCTCTCTTCGGAGCCTATATGACTGCAGCTCACGTTCCTTCTATTGATATTTCAAAAGCTAATGTGATGGCTGGTTTATTCATTGGTGCATTGCTTCCTTTTGTTTTCTCATCGCTTTCTCTGAGTGCTGTTGGTCGTGCTGCTAAAAGTATGATTGAAGAAGTTCGCCGCCAATTCAATACTATCCCTGAACTTCGTAATTCCTTGAGTTTAATGAAGAAATATGATGGCAAAGAAATGGAAGAATGGAGTAAAGAAGATTTAGTTGAATTTCATAAAGCTGAAGGTAAAGCTGAATACGAGAAATGTGTTGAGATTTCAACCAAATCCGCTATTCGCGAAATGGTATTCCCTGGTTTATTAGCTGTAATTACTCCTGTTATCATTGGTTTTATACCTATCTTCGGTAAAGAAGCTTTGGGTGGAATGCTTGCTGGTGTTACTGCATCTGGTGTGCTTATGGCTATTTTCCAAGCTAATGCTGGCGGTGCTTGGGATAATGCTAAAAAAATGATAGAAGCCGGTGTAACTATTGATGGTAAAACATATTATAAAAAATCCGATCCTCACAAAGCTGCAGTTGTTGGCGATACCGTAGGCGATCCATTCAAAGATACTTCTGGTCCATCTATCAATATCTTAATTAAACTTATGTCGATTGTTGCTTTAATATTAGCCCCATTGTTATAAGTTTATTATAATAAGACAATTATCGAAATTCAAATACCACATCTTTTTAAAAGTAAGATGTGGTATTTTTTTGTTTTTGAAGATAATGATATTTTTATACGTGCATACTATTAGTTGCGAACAGTTTTACCTAAGCTCCACACCTGCCGATGTCCTAATTATACTCACGGAACTCGGTAGTGTACGATTTTCCTGTTATGCCAAATTCTTTGTCCATTTGATAAGATTTTGCTTTAGTTTACTTTTTCAAAATATTAATAG
>DYPF01000305.1 GCA_020720105.1 Chloroherpeton thalassium | reverse complement strand
AGAAAAAAAGGAGAACAAAAAAAATAACATAATTAAAATAAATAACAAAAGGAGTTTATATGAAAATAATGAATTTATTTTCGAAAATTTTAATATTACTTGCTGTATTATTAATCTCAGCAAATTATACTTATGCAATAGATGAAAATTTATGCGATCATACTTGCCCCGGCTCCGAATGGTCTACTCCAATCTTCGAAGATGTGCTATATCCCGGATCGAGTTGCACTCTAAGAATTACATATTCTTGGAGATGGAATGAATGCTTAGGTCAATGCGAATTTTTAATTAAAGAAGATGAAGGTATTAAGCTATTTCCTTCAACTTGCTCTACTACAGTAAATCCAAAGGAAGTTTTAGAGTATGCAATGGAGTTTATAACTATGAGAATGTTTGTTTACCCTTCAGATCCAAGGTGTTACCCCACTGAAGAACATCATCAAACTTACAATTATTATCTAAAAGGCTGCTATCATTGGGTAGGATATTTAGACCCAATTTTAGGTTCTTATGCAAAATTAGAACCTTGTGAAAGTGTAGGATGTTGTATATATATTGTAGTAGTGGGATTAGATGAAAATGAAAATCTTATATTGATAAATATGTCATCTAATGTGAATTCAGTATGCACTGACCCAGACCCTGGCTGTTTTACGATTTGTGAAGAAGAATAGAAGGAGGAAATTATGAAAAACATTTTAAAAATACAAATTATTTTCTTTATTTTGACAACAATTTCATTTTCTCAGCAAATTACAAAATTTGAACCAGTTTATTATAGTCCTCATTATTCCCCAAATGGAATGACATTTTATAAACCAATTGCATTTTTGGATTCAAATAACTATGTCTCAGTAGTAAATAATGTCAGAATAAGTGAAGATGAGGAAGAATTGAGAAAAAATAACGATTTCGGTATTTCTGTTGGTTCATTTATAATTAAGACAACTGACGGTGGATTTAATTGGTCGACGATCAAAAAAGATATTCCAAAATTTAAAAGGACAGGAGAGCGTCCACTTTTGCCAATTGATGAGGCATTTCGATTACGTGGGATTGTATATCCAAACAAAAACACAATTGCTTATTATGGTGCTTTCCGTAAATATGATTCAATTAATCACTACATAGACCCTTGGTTAGCACGAATCGTAACTTCAAACGATGGTGGTATCAGCTGGAAAGAACATTTCCATGGCAATCAAGTTGATGGAAGTTACTGTTTAGATTTAACAATGGCGAGTGATAGGGTAGGATACTGTTTTCTATCAAATTCTAAAATAGATGCAACAAGTTATGATATTTATAAAACAGAGGATTTGTGGGAAAACACAAAGTTAATTTTAAGTATTCCAATAGTTAAGTATGCAGGTTCAATTGAAAGGAAAATTTTCGTTAATAATGAAGGGTATCTGCAAATTTACTATAATAAAAAGGTATACTTCAGTAATAATGATGGTGATAATCTTGATAGTCTTCAACTTGATTTTTCTGCGTATACCGATAATAATGATTATTTTATCATAAAAGATATAAAGATGTTGAATAAGAATTCAGGTTACATTATGTTATGCGATACGACTTATAATGAAGGAGACAGTTTGTTCAATAGGATATTTTATACTAATGATCATTTTGCCACTTATAATGAAGTAAAAATTGGTTTCAGCCCAAATAGATTATTCGAAATTTCATCTTCAGATGAAAATAATATTATTCTACAAGGTATTTTTTATAAAGAAGGAGAAGAATTCCCGCTTATAAAAACCACAGATGGTGGAAAAACTTGGGATATTATTCATTTACCTGTAAATGGTAACGACATATCATTAAATTATGCCGACTACATTAATAAAGATAATATTTTCATAGCTTGCACAATTAATGGTACAGATGATAAAACAGTTGGATGGAAAGGAGTTTATTTACGGAATTTTGGGAAAACCACCTTAGATGCTCCAATCCCAATTGTAAATAATAATTCTTCAAGTAAAGTATTAGATACTACAAACGCTTTATTTTCTTGGTCAAGAATAGATGGTGCAGATAGTTATAGAATCACTCTTCAAGGTGGTTTCGATCAAAATTCCCTGAAATTTCCTATTATGAAAATTGCCAATGCACCTATAGAATTTAAAAAAGAAGATAAAATTTATATTGAAACTAAAGATACTTTTTTATTGGTGAAAAATCTGTGGCATAGGGCAATTTATAAATTTTCAATTTCTGCTTTTGCAAATGCGAAAAGTGCAACTATTGGTGTGCAGCAGTCAGAAATAGTAACCTTAAGGGGAGTGTATAAGCCAACAGGTTATTTATCTACCCCAAAGATTATCGAACCAGAGAGCACAATTAAGGTATTCAGTGATTCATTAAAAATTGTTTGGAATAAAGTAGATAGTGCAAAAGGATATGATATAGCTTTGTATGTAATTTCTAACCTCTTCTTTTCGCGTTCCTTCTATCAGTTTGTTCAAACTGACTATAAGGATACAAGTTATGTTATAAAGCAACTGCAAAACAATACTGATTATAAATTCATTTTTGTGATTGGGGCTGTTAGTGATGATGATCATAGTTTTTTCGTGTATAAGGAATATTATAATTACGATCCAACCGGAGTTAAAGAATATGAAGTATCTGATTCGTATTTGTA
>DYPF01000304.1 GCA_020720105.1 Chloroherpeton thalassium | reverse complement strand
GGAATCCATAAATCCTTTATAGAAGTGGATTCCCGTTTGCACGGGAATGACAATTTTGAAATATTTTGTACTTATGAGACATCAACCTACAAAACAATAATATTCTTGCTGAGCAATATAATCTTTACTACCAGAATAATATGAGACAGCCTCCTACGATGTGATTACAAAAATAAGTCAACCGAGGTTTTGGAAACAATTCTACAAAAAGACAATCCAGAAGAAATAACCTAATATTGAAATGAATACAATTCCTAAAATATTCAAAATAAAACCATATTTTGCCATATCTTTCACTTTCACTAATCCCGAACTCATCGCTATTGCATTTGGCGGAGTTGCAATCGGTAGCATAAAAGCATAACTTGCTGCAATCGTTGCGACTAATTGCAAAAGCATCATTTCATTTTTGGGAAATGTGGCTGATAATCCGTAAATAATGGGCAAAAGCACTGAAATTAATGCAGTGTTACTTGTGATTTCGGTCATAAAAATTGCGAAAGTGATTACTATTAATAATACTACGAAAAATGGTAAAGTATGAATTTGAGATAAATATGATGCGGTTACTGTTGAAAGTCCAGTTGCAGTAAAGCCACTTGCGATTGCAAAGCCTGCACCAAATAGGAAAATTATCTCGTAAGGCAACTTGCGGGTATGTTCCCAAGTTAAAAAGCCTAATTTTGGGAAAAACATAAAAAGTCCGAAGGAAAGCAAAATCCATTTTTCATCTAAACCTAAACCATTATAGTAGGGTTTTATTGGTGAATTTACAATTAGTAATACTACTAACACTAATAGAATAATTGATAAACGCTTATGTTCGGGTGTAAATTCAATTTTTTCAAGTGTAATATCAGTATTTTCATTCTTCAATCCACGCGACATAATCCAACTCATTAAAACAATCATTATAATTGTTAATGGCAGCATCATTATTATCCAATTAACAAATGAGATTGCTTCGATATTATGAGATTGCAGAAAGCCCAGAAAAATCAAGTTTGGCGGAGTGCCAATTGGAGTGATTATTCCTCCCATACTTGCACCATAAGCCACAGCAAGCAATAATCTTACGCGTAGTTTTTGGTTAGTTGTAAGAAAAGAAGCAATCGGGATTAACATTAACGCAGTAGTTGTATTTGAAATAAAACTACTTATTAATGCAGAGGACAAACTTACTGATAAAATTATTCCAAAAGGACTTTTGGGGAATGTACTTATTATCTTATTAGCAATAATTATATGAAGATACGTTTTCTCGGTGGCAATGGCAAGCATAAAACCACCAAGGAATAAGAAAATTACTGGATTTGCATAATTGGTTGAAACTTTATCAAATTCCAAAATCCCAAAAATAGGAAATAGAATTAAGGGCAAAAGCGACACAACTCCAATAGGCAAACCTTCATTTGTCCAAAGTGCGATGAGAATTGCCAAAATCCCGACAAAAAGTGAGTGTTGATATGACAATGCTAAAGAACTAATGCCAAAAACAGCAATTCCAATCAATACAGAAATAATAATTTTGGAATAATTTTTCATTCAGTTTCCCTAAAATAATTGTTAATATACAAAAATGTAATTTACGGAAAATTTTAGAAAAAAAGTATTTTAATCGTAATATTTTATTCAGTATAATAATGTAAATTATATATCTCGGGAAAGATAAATATCTGGCGAAACTATACCTAAATAATACAAACGCTCTTTGCGATAACCTTCAAAGTATTGGGACGAAGCAACAGATATTGTATAATTAATGTAAGGATGCTTCTCTTGTAAAATATGCATCATATCCATCATATAAGTGAAGTCGGTGGACTGAGTAAGAACGTTGATATGTTCGTAAAGTGTGATTTGTGGCGGATTTATCAAACTAAAAGTAATAAACAATTCATCGTCCATTTTCAATGAATCATTTGAATCTAAAATTGTTTGAATTTTTATAGGAGGAATACCGCTACTACCAATTTTCTCTGCTACAATACCAGAAACATCAATAATTCTTTTTCTAACAAAAGGACCTCTATCATTGATTATTGCAAGCGAAGTCTTTTGATTTGATTGATTAATCACGCGAACAATTGTTCCAAAAGGAAGTTTGCGGTGAGCCGCTGTGTATTTATCCAAAAGGAAAAGTTCTCCACTTGATGTTTTTCGTCTGTGGAATTTTTTGCCATAATGCGATGATATACCTTCTTGTTCGAATAAATTAATTAAAGTTACTTCGTGAAGTCTACGGTGTAGAATTTCTTTTTGCTCTTGGAGTATCTGCTCTTTGGAAATTTCCAAAGGTTGAGTAGATGACTCATTGGCTTGAGTGATAAATATCACTGATAATGTGAGTAGTAGTGTGAAAAGAACGGCTTTTGCTATTGAAAAATTATATTTCTTTTTTATCTGCATTCATAATCCAGTTTGTAATACATAATATTGTAAATTAATCCCCTATTTACCTCCTTTTATGCTGTTAAGTATAAATAACTAATTAAAGTTATTTAATTGTAAGTAGTAAATTAGTAATAATAAACGAATAAACAATAATATTATTGAAAATAAAATTGATTTGTTTTATATCAGCATTAATTTCATATTAAGATGCTACATTCTATGCAACTAATTGCGTATTTATATAATTAGTAAATATCACGAAAGTAGGAAT
This sequence comes from Chloroherpeton thalassium, assembly GCA_020720105.1. Lineage (GTDB taxonomy): Bacteria > Bacteroidota > Ignavibacteria > Kapaibacteriales > UBA2268 > GWF2-33-9. The sequence goes on along the minus strand of DYPF01000304.1, from coordinate 31 downwards.
CCATAGCCCACGAATTGATTCGTGTGAAAAA
>DYPF01000303.1 GCA_020720105.1 Chloroherpeton thalassium | reverse complement strand
TTTCTAAAGCTTTAGGGTGTGATTATTATTTTTGTCATCCCTATTCATCTTGGGAGCGAGGACTAAATGAGTACACAAATGGACTAATACGACAGTACATTCCAAAAGGGACAAGCTTCGAAAATATCACAAAAAAAGAGATCAAAATAATAGAAGATAAGCTCAACAATAGACCAAGAAAATCTCTGGGTTGGAGAACACCAAATGAAGTATTTTTTGGGCTAGAAATTGCAGCATAAAAGTTTAAGGAAAGGTAAAAATTGATATGATTTTTGAGGTCAAAAAATTGCACTTCAGGTTTAAATTTTGGATTGATATTGCTTTTAATGAATCTTGAGATTAAATAAAATGATTAAATAATTTAATTAACACTATACTATAGTAAGAAATTATATTTTTGGAAGAATTAAACAAAAAATAAAAATTATCTATAGATTGATTTTATATGTTATCTAGATCGTATGTAAGTTCAGTAAAAAAATACTCAATTGGCATATCTAAAACACAAGCAATTTTGTATAGTTGATCTATATTAAAATGTTTACCTTCTCGACCAATTTCTGCTTTTGAAATAACCGTTGCTGATTTATGCCCAATACTTAGTGCTAAATCAAGTTGACTCATCCTATGTTTTTTTCTGGCATTAGATACATTTTTCCCAATAATTAAATAAATATTCTTTAATTGTGTATTGTCAAGTAGTAATCCATTGTCAAAATTAATGTTTTTACATTTATTCCCAAATTTAAGATGAAGTCTCCTTAAATATATTGAACATCTTTTTGACGCAAACATCCCAAAACTTTCAGAAACCGACATATCTTTATTCAATGAAAAATCCTTATATGTTTTTATTTTATAATATTTACAGAAAAAAAAGAAAATCTCAAAGCACTATAGTGTTGCATCTCTCTCTCTCTCTTCTATATTATGACATACAAATGCAACATGTTAGAAGATGTTGCATTACATAATTTTAGAATTATTTTTTGCTCATTGATGTGTTTATTTTTATTGCTTTATTGTACGAATTGGCAACAATACAAAATGTAACCAACTTGTAAAATTCTCTTGTTTTCGTCCTTTGTGTGTAAATAAAACACCATAGGGCTTTGATAAAAAACTTTTATAAATATACACTTAGAGAAAAATTTAAGGAGTCTTTAATGGGAAAAAGTCAGATTAATAATCTAGAAATAAGTGTAAACAATGGTAAATCAAGTATTCTACAACTAGGTGTAAACAATAAGATTCAAATTAAATCAGGTGATAAAGTAAAAATATTTACTAAATTAGATGGTAAAGAAGTTCTTGTGGATAATGTTGTTGCAATAAAAGAAGGAAATAATTTAGAACTTAATTATGAAGATGGTACAAAAGTTGTATTAAATGATTTTTATTCAGTAAGCAATGTATCGGTTGAATTACCAAGTGGAAATTCAATTGGAATGATCGAATTAAATTCATTATCTAAAGTTAGTGGCGATTCTTATGTTTATTCATATGGTGATTCATCTGTTTTAGCTTCAATGACTGCGTCTTTACCTAAAGCAAGTGGATTTACAGCAACTGAAATGGCTTTGGGTGTTTTAGCTATTGGTGGAATTGCGGCATTAGCTGGTGGCGGAGGATCTGATAGTACTCCAGCTCCGGTTGTAGTAGATACAAAAGCTCCAACAGCAACAATTACAATGGCAGATACAGCTCTAAAAGTTGGAGATACTTCACTTGTAACAATTACATTTAGTGAAGCGGTAACTAGCTTTGCAAATGGAGATTTAACAATCGCAAATGGAACATTATCTGCTGTTACTTCACTTGATAATATCACTTGGACAGCTACATTTACTCCATCAACTGATTTGGAAGATGCAACAAATGTTATTTCTTTAGCTACAAGTTATACAGATGTAGCTGGAAATGTAGGGACAACTGCAACAACTGCAAACTACACTGTAGATACAAAAGCTCCAACAGCAACAATTACAATGGCAGATACAGCTCTAAAAGTTGGAGATACTTCACTTGTAACAATTACATTTAGTGAAGCGGTAACTAGCTTTGCAAATGGAGATTTAACAATCGCAAATGGAACATTATCTGCTGTTACTTCACTTGATAATATCACTTGGACAGCTACATTTACTCCATCAACTGATTTGGAAGATGCAACAAATGTTATTTCTTTAGCTACAAGTTATACAGATGTAGCTGGAAATGTAGGGACAACTGCAACAACTGCAAACTACACTGTAGATACAAAAGCTCCAACAGCAACAATTGTAATTTCTGACGCTGCATTAAGAGTAGGGGAAACTTCTCTTGTAACAATTACATTTAGTGAAGTAGTTGTTGGATTTTCTAACGCAGATTTAACAGTTGCAAGTGGAACATTATCTGCTGTTGTTTCAGCTGATGGTGGAAAAACATATACTGCAACATTTACACCATCGCATGATGTGATTGATTCTGTAAATGTTATTTCTTTGTCAAATGGCTACACTGATGTTTCAGGACATATTGGAGCAGTTGCATTCAGTAATGAATATTCTGTTGATACACTTACAGGATCAGCAGCTGAACTTGCAGCGGCATTTGTTGGCGTTACAGATATGGTAGGAAATGTTGTTATTAACACTACAACTGCAGCTACATTAGCAGAGCTTGTTGCAATCAATAATGCAACAACTGGAACAATTA
>DYPF01000302.1 GCA_020720105.1 Chloroherpeton thalassium | reverse complement strand
GCGTTTCTACACCTCCTAATATGTCGGGAATACCTCGCGTACCTAAAACAATAATCTTCAAAACTTTTAATTTAATTTTTAAACACCTTGGTCACAAATGACTTATCATTCTGAGTGATTTTCACAAAATACATTCCTGCTTTCAAGTGAGATAAATCTATTTGATTAGTTTTGAAGGTTCCACAAAAACTGCCTTTTGTATCATAAATAGTTATAGTGTCTATAGCACCCCTATCAGATTCTATGTTTAAATAATCTGTAAATGGAATGGGAAATACTTTTGTGGATGCTTTGAGTAAATCACTTACTCCTACTACATAATCATTATTTAACCTATATAAAACAACATCTTGATTGTTATTATTGATTAAAGTACCGGTAATAAGAATTTTATCTTCAAATAATGAAATAAAATTACCATTATTGTTTTTACCTTGATAATCTATTTCTGTATAACCATTGGTGCCAAAAGTAGTATCAATTGTTCCGTCATAATTTGTGCGAGTAACAATTAAATTTTGATTTTCATTTACATCATTAATATAGGAAATAATACTTTTCCCATCGGATTGACATTTTATTCGAATTGTAGAACTAACGATATTAGGAAAATTATAGGTTGCTTCACCATCTTCTGAAAAATCAGGGTCTAATAAACCATTACTTAGGTATCTTCTTATATATCCGTTCCCTCCATATCCGCTTCCTCCAATTATTATTATTCTTCCATCTGGAAAAACATCTAAATTATATAATAATATAGAATCTGTATATCCAATAGCATATCCTAAACATCCACCAAAACTATTATTAAGAACACCATTTGAATTATATTTGTATATTTTATCATTTGAAGTAACTAAAATGCTTTGATCATTTAATATTTTAAGAGTACCCATTTCACCTTGTGAACCACCAGGAATTGTAACAGACCCATTAGTGCCAAATGTTGTGTCAATTGTACAATCTGAATTATATCTTTTTAATATTGAACCACTAGAATAATAAGAAAATCCTATAATAAATTTTCCGTCATTTTGAAAGGCAGCAGCCCTTATACCACCAAGTAAACTACTAAAAATACCATTATTTCCAAAGGTAGAATCATGGCTACCATCTGTATTATATCTTATGATACCACCACTTCCAAATGCCCAAATTTTTTGATTTTGATCTGATAATAGTACAGAAACATTGTCATTATTTGTGTTTGAAACTGTCGTTGATACTTTGCCAATTATACCAAAAGAGGTATCTAATGAACCATCTGAATTAAATCCTATTAAGTTATAATTTAAATGATTAAATGATTGGACTGCAGCAACCATCTTTCCATTTTCTAATACGACATGTTGTACACCAGAATCTATACTTTCAGAAAAATCCGACAATACTTGTCCATTGTTGCCAAAACTTGAATCTAAAGTCCCGTCTGCATTGTATTTGAGAATTATAAAGTCTTTATTGCTCATATTGGTAGCATATCCAACTACTATAAATTGAGATACTGAAATCGGAGCTAAAGCACTTAGAGAATCTTCTTTTCCAAAAATGTCAATTATTAAAATACCATCTTCACTAAAATCAGTATCTAAACAGCCATTAGTATTATGCTTTGAAATTGCCATATCATTTCCATAATTTCCTACCAATACTATTTTATCATTTGGCAAAACATTCATATTATTCTGAATCCCATTTATAGATTGATTTGAATAACCGTTAATTCCAAATGTAACATCAATAATATTATTCTGATTTAACCTACCTATTTTAAAATTTTGTCCCGAAAACACAATTTTATTATCCGATTGTAATACTAAATTATTTGCATAACAGCCAAGTCCAGTTTGAGAATTCTGAATTAAATTTCCTGATACATCAATAATTTTCATAAGAGGTACTCCAATATCTTGTTTGCCAATTAAAATATTTCCGTTTGATAGTGATTTAATATCATAATATTGTTGATAAGGTCCTTCACTATAAATTGAATCATTTCCAAAAGATGAATCAATATCACCATCTTGATTTAATCTAATTAAAAACCCAAAAGTACCTGGATAGTCTCCTATACCACCTCCCGGATGATTTCTTAATCCGCTGATATAAAAAAAATTATTAGAATGTAAAATTATATCAAATGGATAAAATTGTTCATAAATTGATGTTGGAATTTGTATCAATGTAAAACCATCACTACCAAAAGATGTATCAATAGTTCCATTTTGATTATACCTAATCACAATTCCTTTTTCTGCTGAGTTATTAAATTTTCCATAACCAATTGCGATAATTTTTTCATCATTTTGTAAAAATAATCTTGTTAATGTATCATCGTAGCCTGATATATCAGTCTTAACAAACCCACCATTTCCAAATGTTGGATCTAAGTCGCCATTGATCAAATAACGCGCTATAACAAAATCGTTGGTAAGCCCTCCTGAACTGATACCTCCTACCAATATCTTACCATCACTTTGAATCTTTACATCTTTGGCAACATCATCTCCATTGCTCATAAAAGGGGAAGTAGCAATACCCCCATTTCCAAAACTTGAATCCAATGTACCAACTTGCGCATAAAAATTTGCACAACCGAATAACAATGCTAAAAAAGCAACAACAATTTTTTTCATAAACCGAAATTTTGGGATTAATGGTGGGTTCTAAAAATTGGTTTTTTCATGTTTGATTATAAGAAAATCGCAGA
>DYPF01000301.1 GCA_020720105.1 Chloroherpeton thalassium | reverse complement strand
CACACAACTAAATGCCTCTCCGGGTGGGGAATGCCGGAGAGGCATTTAAATAAATCGGGTAAATATTTTAAGAAATTTTGTTTGCATGTTTAATTGTATTACACTGGTATGTTTTATGGATAATCATTGGCAGTCTGTCTGAGCATTTGCATCTATACTTATTGAAAATGTACTACCTACTGGAACATAAAAGCTTCCGGTTATATTGACTTCTTTCCTTGCAACAAGATTAATATTAGAGTTGTTCCCCACTGTTACATTGATCAGGTTAAATCCATACCCAGCAGTTAAGTTTTGGGTGTTAGAAAGAGTTGTATTACTGTATGTTCTGGTACCCGCAGATATTAGAGCTTGATAAGCATTTATTCTACCAGTACCAATTAAACCAGAATAAGAACTTGCATCAGCTATTGGGTCTGCTGTAGCTTTAATAAAGGCTTGAGCTTGAGCAGGTGTAATACAAGGATTAATGCTTTTCATTAGTGCACAAACACCGGCTACAATTGGAGTGGCATAAGATGTTCCTGTACATGAACCATAATATGGCCATATGTTATCTACGCAATTGATTGAATCCAAAACTTTGGTGCATGTAGCTCCCATGATATTGTAACCTGGTGCGCAAATGTCAACTTCAGGATAATGAGAATGGGTGTGATCCACTCCATTAACCAAATATTGATGGTTGTTATCAATACCGGTACTTGAAACAATAATTACTCTTTCATCATAATCCGGGCTTAGTGGTTTCCAGGGATGATCCCTTCCTCCATAATTACAATGTGTTCCGGTCGGCCCGTTACCGGCAGGCATAACCACAATAGTTCCATTATCAAGGATTTCTTGGAGAGCTATTTCTTCATCTTCATCAATTGTGCTGGTACACGTCCATCCTCCTGCAGATGATGTAATTACATCTGCATTCATTCCCATGGCTGCATGATGCGCTCGTTCTATGTAGCTCCCCGCCCATGCCTGATAACAAATTAACATGCATCTAAAACCAATCGAAGCGAGTTGACCACCACCGTCAGTTTCGGCGGCGATAAAACTAACAACAGTAGTACCATGATTGACTAAATGGCAATCAGAACTATATGCAGTATTACTATATGGGTCGTACTTTGGAGATATTTTATTAGTCAAATCAGGATGATTAACATCAAACCAGGTATCAATTGAGGCAACTATAACATTAGGATTTCCTTTTGTTATATCCCAAGCTTGTGCAGCCTGTATTCTTTTTAAGTGCCATAACCATCCATTTGGGTCTTGTTGTGTTGGCAAATACCACATATAGTCTGACGGTTCATAAACTGCTACATCGTTTTCTACCGGTCTTTTTATTATCCTTTTTACAGTCTTATTTTTCTGAAGTTCCGTAATAAAATCGTCCCTTTTTCCAGTGAATTTAACTTTGTAGAGTTTTTTTAACCTTTCAAGTTTTGAGTATGGGAATACCTGTTCAAGTTTTTGAATTCCATGCTTTGAAAAAATGCTATCTAATTTTAGGTCATTTGTAGTGATTAATCCATTCATTTTTTGGAAATTCTGATCGTTTTCAATTGAAATCCAAATTTCATCAGATTTATAATCACAATCATCACATTGACTAAAAGCAGTAGAATTAATTAAAGCACAAATAATAGAGCATAAAAATATTTTTCTCATAGGTATTAGTTTTTAATGAGTTTTTTGGAATAAATGTAGTGCTTAGTTATTACCCTTAACAAAAAGCACCCCTTGTTAAGAACTGAAGTATTTATTATAACTGATTCTTTATTCTGATGTACAACCTGTAGCTTTAATCCATTTACATCAAAGATTTCAACGGATTCAATTGGTTCCGTCATTAGAATATTTAGTTGATCATCAAATGGATTGGGATAAACCACATTGTTGTTTAATATTTTACTATCTATAATAGCAGAAATTAAATCACAGTTAGAAGCCCATAATGGGTTTTTAAATTCAAAAACGGAATCACTGTAACACCTGCAAATGGAAAGTTTATCTTCAGGAGTAATTCCGGATTGTACACCAAAAAAATAAGCTAAGCTCCCAATTTTATTTAAAATATAATAATCTTTCCCATCAGGTTTAGAAAAACCCCAAAGTCCATTTTTCAGCAATGTAACTTTTTGTCTTTTAATCCATTGTCCTGACAGTTGAACACTGTCCACTAAAAGAATCTTATACTTAAAATCGGTAATACTGTCATCATATGAAAAAAAGGCTTTAGTTGGCTTGAATTTAGCTGGATGAACTGTAATAGTATCACCGGCTTTTGCCGAGAAATTATAGAGGAGAAAGAATGAATTATAATTTCTATTGTAATAGAATATACTATCTCCGTTTTGATAAACATATTCCCGACTAACTAACTTGGTGTTATTTAACCACACATCAATTGCGCGACTATCCTTTCCTTGAATTGTGGAATCTTTTTTTGATTCAAATACAACGTAGTCATTTGATGTTGAGTTTGGATAGCTAAAATACCATTTAGCGCCAATCGAAGCAAATTCTGTCTGGGAACTGACCCCGCCATAAAACATAAGAAATAATAGAAATAATTTTATTTTCATCGTATTTCAATATTAAACTTATTCTGTTAACAACATCTGTTTCGTATCCACAATCTTTCCATCGCAAACCAGGCTGTACAGATACATTCCTGCCACAAATTCATTTGCATTTATTGTTACGTTTCCTGTGCCTTTTTGGTTTACTGTAA
>DYPF01000300.1 GCA_020720105.1 Chloroherpeton thalassium | reverse complement strand
ATATCTTTTAAGTTGAGACGAACATTTAAACAGCACTGGTATCAATTCGCTGCCCATACTTCAATATTTCATTTACAACTGGATTTGCCATATTGAAGTCTTTTTCTCTGAAAGGGTGCGGCTCAATTCTGCTATCAATTTTGCGTCTCAGCCTCATTAATTCCAATTGTATATCTATAAGATTTTCAAATTCTCTAAGAATTACAGCAATATCAATATCACTTTCTTCTTGATTCGTCCCCTTTGCATACGAACCGAAAAGAAAAACTTGTTTACAGTCATAATTTGTCATTATTACCGAGGCGAATTCTCGGGCAATATTCAAAACATCTTTTTTATCCATTTACGTAACTCCTTTATTCGAGCAATCCACAACTCCGTATATTCACGAGTGCATAGATTGTAAAATTCTTTTTTATAGTCGTCGTATCGAGCATTTATATTGAATGATGTGATAGTGTCAAGCCAGTCAGAATATTCATCTGTCAATTCCATTTCACATAATTCCGCTAACCTGTATAAATTGTGAATAGTTGGGGCGTGCCTTCCATGCAACTTTACATATAGCGCCTTGAGCAATTTTTCCACAGAGATGTGTCCAATAAATAAAGCCCAGTTATACGTTTTTGATTTGAATAACTTATTCATCGTTCTAAAATCATCATTTGATGTCTCGATCCAATGATTCTTTATTCTTTCGATGTCTATATCATTCGGTTCTTGGTTTGCCAATTATGATTTCCCTTCAAAAATAATCATTTCTGATTTTGTAAGCTATTCAATTTATATTAGAATTTGGGAATAATCAATCACATTTATTCTTTATTATATCCAATGTCTTTTTGTCATCAGGTCAGTATAACGGCAGCCATCAGCGGCGCGCGCCTTTGGCGCGTCCGCTGTATGGTTTTGTTAGCGCTTTCTTTAATTCTATTTGCTGTTTAATGCGTGAAGCGAGATACACCGTCTCTTATTCTTGTAAAATGGACTGACAATTTAAAAAGAAATAAATAGAAGCCGTAATCGCTTAATGTAAAAATCCTTCTATCAGGCAATTCCTGCCCTTCAATTGAATCTGAAGGATAATTGTTTATTCGATCAAAAAATATCATCGAGTCATTTTCTAAATTTCCACCCTTTGGAAGATAAAAAATATGACTTATGTACTGTTTCCTAATATCTGAAACATGAGAATTGATTGCCTGAATGGATCTTTTCCCTGTATCAACATGGCTTTTAATTAAGCTTTGTTCATATTTTGTAAGATTGAATATGGGGGTATAGACCATCCGTAAAGGCATGAAACGCTTATTGGATGGATCAATATCACAAGTATTTGACAATACCATTCCTGGCACTTCACCAATATCGGTACTTGGGAGATTTATGTAGAGTAAATTTTGGATTCCATCTCCTTGGAAAATATTTTCTTGGCCGGATAATTGTGATGTGTAAATTCTTTGATCAATATTATGCGGAAATTGATTTAATTCCTTGAAGAGTTCTTGTTGAGCTGTTGAGGATAAATATTGCGGAAGATATCTCTTAATTTCTTCAAACGGAATCATATTAAATCCCAAAAATTTTCATCTACGGTTTTAGAAAATTCTGGCTCTAAATCCTTAATATTGTCTAATATGTTCGATGCAAATTGATGGATGACATCTATTTGACCAAAGGCAGCAGCCTGCTCTTTGTCTATTAACTGATAATAGTCAAAGTTCATTTCTGTTGGGGCCTTAAGTTGGACATTTAAATTCGAAAAATCGACAGGATTAATTGCTGGAGCCCCCATGTACGAGTACCACAAAACAGCGTAAGTGGTCGCACTGCCAATAACATTTTTGAATTGTGATAATGACATATTACTTGCCCTCGTAGATTGGATTTAACGTTGTAAGAAATTCCTTTTCTAACAGATTGTAAAACAATTTTTTTTCTGCCGTATGTGCGCATTCAATAGCTTCTGTAAAACTTTCAAACTTATCAAGTTGAACATAAGTGTCGATATCAACAATTGACCCTTTTATTACTTGGTTCTCAAAAATTGCTTCCGCAAAATTTATTAACTTTAGGTTGCTAGCACCATGTTCATACGGAACTTCTGCCGTGAAATTTACTTGATTCTTCCCAAGCTTTTCATCGTTAAACTGTATCCCTAAATTAGTTTTTTCAAAAATGTTAATGTCAGGCAATATGTTTATATATCTTAAAGCGGTACGTAATTGTATTTGAATCAAATTTAACTCAGAAAGTTTATTGTATGTGTCAAAAATTTTTTCTGAGAAAATTTTCCAGCCGCAATAGTCTTTAACATTTGTTAATGAAAATACATTTGGCCCAATCTGTATAATAAATTTATCTTTTTTAATTTTGTAATGAGGAATGAATTTCAAATTTGGGTCTTGAGTTCTTATTGCGGCAGGCAATTGCAGGACAGGTAGCTGCTCAACATTTTGAAATTCATCTTTAAATTGATTGAAAATAATTCCAAATATTGCATCACCAGGAAAGGATGATTCGAATCTAATTTCGAATATTGATTCAATGATGGGGCACGGATTTATAGAAAGAGGCAATTTTTCCATTTTTGGTTCCTATAGGATTAACGTCTTTAACTTGTAACCTCTTTTTATACGATTTTTCCTTGATTATCAATGGACAAGTTGCTGTCTGACTCGGGGCGCTAACAAGTAATTATGCAGATCTGCATATCATCCCGATTTGCACAAATTACGGG
>DYPF01000299.1 GCA_020720105.1 Chloroherpeton thalassium | reverse complement strand
CCCCAAAACCCCTTTAATTAGATTAATTAATTTTAAATTATTGAATTTAATATAAAATTTAAATTAAATGAATAAGCCACCAAAATCGAAAAACAATAAGTAAAATATCAGTAAAAATGTGTTAGGCAACAAATAGACTACCAGCAATAATGCCAAATTGCCTGGAAATATTATCCCAAAATAAAAAACTAAAAACACATTATTTCCAACCCATCAATCTAAATTTACCAATAATTGTGATAATAAAAAATAAAAAAATAAAAAAAGAATTAGTAAATAAAATGGCAAAATTTACAAATAAACCTTCAAATAAAATAAAAAAATTGAGTTATTCGGCGTCAATCTATAATTTTGCGATGAATTTTAAAATAATAAAAATAGTAAAAATTAGCGCAAGCTGCAAAAATAGCAGAGTGTTAACACTCCACAAACTTTTTAAACATTCATCAATTTGCACAAGCTTAATCTGGCGTATAACTAAAAACCGCAGGGAGACACCGACTAAGTCAACGACTCAAGTCCACTCAAAGTCGGAATCAAAAATTTGCCGCATATTGATTCAAAATAAACCAACTAATCCAGTAGAGACGTAATGAACCACAGCTTCAACTCATCTTTTGAGACGTTAAATCTTGAATGATACTAAGAGCTCAACAACGAATAATTGAACTGATCCTAAAACATCCGAGCTTCAGATATCAGAACGAGGCTGCATATCAATTTAACATAATTGACGATCAATTACTAATGCAATAACTAACGGTAAAAATATGATACAATAAAAATGGGCAAATAATGAAAATTATAATAAAGCGCAGGCATGGCCATCGGGGAGTAAACTCTGTAATATTTAGTAAATCTGCAAATATAATACCATCCAGAGCTTAACTACCTGCATAAAAACCAGAAGTATATCACTTAATAGAATAGGTCCATCTTGGTTGATTGGATTATGTAAGTCGCGTCATAATTCGGATTCAAAAGGTAAACATTCCACCAAGCAATTTGCTTAATTGATCGTTACTTATCAGTCGAATGCGATGTCCCAAGGTAAAATTTGCAACTAGTTGGTGTTACTGCCCTTCTTATATCAGCCAAAATGTAATAAGTATACCTAAGAAAAACTGAGGATTTTGTCAGGGCAACCGACTGCTGATACACCGTTCAGCAAATCCTCGATATGTAAATGACTATAATCCTTTTACTGGATTGGGTTATAATTACTCCTACTATTAATATGTGGGCAAATTGGTATATTTGCCACTGGGACCACTTCGCATAATCGGTTAGCAGGGATATTATCACGCTAAAGGGGCAAACTCATTAATTTTAATCGTAATTCAGGCTTCGACAGATTTTTCAGATTATCGACGTCGTCTTGATTAATACGCAATTTCACAAATTTGACCAAAGAACCATTGTCGCGTCCACCTTGTATTTGGTGTGCTGCATGCACTACTGACAAATGAGCGAAATATAATTCTACCAGTAATTGTGATAGCAGGGATCGATTGACTTCAGGATACTCACGTTCAACTAACTGTTCAACAGCTTTTTGATGCAATACTTCCAGATGTAACTGGACGAATTGGGGTAGCAGCTGCACTATCTGAAAAGCTATTTGCGAATACCGTTTTAATACGAATAAGAATCGAAGTTCATCCAGAACAATTTGCAACTTAAAAGTGAGCTGCCATTTGAATAACTGATTGCGTTCCAGACGTACAACCCAAAGCAACTGTAATTTGTATTGTCCGTTAATTCGCGTAATTAAGTATTATTAATTCTTCAATATTATCTTATTTATATAAATATTAATTAAATGTTAAATATAATAGAGTTATTTTCTCCTTTTCGCGTACCGAGCCGTCCTTTATTACTGCTTTTATATTTTTTTCACTTATTACTCAGTCAGAACCTGCACGCTCGGATTGATATTCAATGCTGAAAATTACTTCAGATCATTTGCGTGCGCGCTCGTTATTATATTGCTGGGCAGCATCGATATCGGCCTGAAAATTGTCTATTGCGAGTCGATGCACGAAGTGATGTATTACTCTTTTATCAACCCAGATTTAGTGCCCGACTAGTATTACTGATTATACTACTTTTTGGTATTTGATTATTTGTTATTTTATGGATATGGCTATCGGCAGCCAAAATTGCATGCTCAACCCGAAATCAGTAACGATTGTTAGCGCAAATTCCTACTAATAACACCTCTGGGTAGCTATTTGGGTTGTTTATATCCCACAAAAATTGGTCGGTATACACAACATTGCCTATTCTTTAGTTGATTTTTATCGTTCTCAAAACTTCGATTTACGATACTGGCTTATACGGCTTAAACTAGCTAATTTTGTAGTTTATTTACTTGCTGATTTACTGTTAAAATTGGTATGGAAGATTGTTTTATTAAATGAACATTTTAGCAATTTAATCCACGGTTATAAGGGGCTCGTTGATATTCCACAAAAACATTTCTTTGAATTGCTTGCCTTACATGTCCATATTAATCTTTATTGGAATGTATCACGGCTTTTACGCGTTTTTAAATTTCTTGAATTTGTCCTTTTGAAACGCGTAATATGGCTCCAGGGAGCTGAATACCGAGCTGACTATCTGTTTGATCTGCATTCTAATATATTATTTAATTATAAATAACAATTATAATTTTTAATATTTAAATATTGGGGTTTTGGGGTTTTGGGGTAATGATCTTTTGCTTCCAGTGAAGGAAAACATTGGCAATGGTACTGGAATTGGT
>DYPF01000298.1 GCA_020720105.1 Chloroherpeton thalassium | reverse complement strand
CCCAAAGGTTTACCACAAGCCATCGAAGAATTTAAAAAAATGTTAATGAACTAATGTGCTATTGATAATGAGGATTTGCTAAAAGTTCTTAGATATTAGTTCGTAGTTATTAGTTCGTAGTTATTAGTTACCTGCAAGCTTAAAAAAATCCTACCTTGTTGATAACTATTTTTCAAAAAAGATTTGGATATTTAATGTATTTGACTAATTTTGTCTAAACAATAATTGTCTAATGGAAACTTTTGGAGAAATCATTAAAGCAAAACGAGAAGAACAAAATCTGTTACTTCGCGAAATTTCAGCAAAAACAGGTATTGATCAATCAATTATAAGCAAATTAGAGAAAGGAGAAAGAAATGCTTCACGGGATCAAGTTTTGAAATTTGCTGAAATTTACAAACTATCATCTAACGATTTAATTATTTCATGGCAAAGCGACAAAGTAGCTTATGAATTAATGTTAGAAAATGATGCGGAGAAGATTTTAAAAGTTGCTGAATCAAAAGTTAAATATCTTAAAACCATAAAAAAATGAAAAAAAATTTATTATCATTATTTACTGGTTGTGGCGGAATGGATATTGGTTTTGAAGGAGGTTTTAAAATTCCTAAAGCAACAATTAATACCAACATACATAAAGATTGGATTCAAAAAGAGGATGAAATTTATTATTATTTAAAAGAAACAATTTTTGAAACCAAATTTGCAAATGACATTAGCGAGTATGCAAAAATTGCCTGGAACGATTACTTTTCAAAAAAGCGAGGACATGACCTAAATGGTACTTTTAGAGTTGGTAGCATTGTAGATATAGTTAAAGAATATCAAAATGGGAACAAAGATGTATTTCCAGAAAACATAGAAATTGTTACTGGCGGTTTCCCTTGTCAAGATTTTAGCATAGCTGGCAAACGTAAAGGATTTAATTCACATAAAGACCATAATGGGAACATAATAAATTCTGATATACCAACCGAAGAGACAAGAGGTAAGTTGTATATGTGGATGAAACAGGTTGTTGAAATTACTTTACCTAAAATATTTATTGCTGAAAATGTAAAAGGCTTAGCAAATCTAGGTCAAGTAAAAGAAATTATCCAATCAGATTTTTCAAATATAAATGGTGATGGTTACTTAGTTCTATCTCCTAAGGTTTTGCATTCTGGCCATTACGGAATACCGCAATCAAGAGAGAGAATAATATTTATTGGATTTAAAAAATCATCACTTACAAAAGAAGCATTTATTGAATTATCAAAAAATGATATTTCAGAAAAATATAATCCATATCCATTAGCGACACATCGGTTAAATGGAGAAATGCATTATTCATCAGTTGAAAATTTGATGACATCATTTACAAAATGCAAAGAAGTGTTGTTGGATTTAAAAGAGCCAGAAGAAGCATTAGACTTATCACAAATACATTATTCTAAAGCAAAGTTTATGGGAATTCATTGTCAAGGGCAAAAAGAAATTGAATTAGAAAAACTTGCTCCGACTATCCGTTCAGAACATCACGGAAATATAGAATACAGGAGACTTGCTACTGCTAATGGTGGTAAAATCATTAATGAATTACAAAAAGGACTAAAAGAAAGGCGTTTATCATTAAGAGAATGTGCAAGAATTCAAACATTTCCAGACGATTTTAATTTTGTTATTCCAGTTAATGAAAAAAACAATAGGTTTTTAGTTAGCCCATCGGTTGGATACAAATTAGTAGGAAATGCAGTCCCCCCTTTATTAGCATATCATATTGCAAAAAAGTTAGAATCAAACTGGTCATTATATTTTAATTATTTGTAATTTCGCCCAAGTTTAAAATTTGGGTAGCATGTCAAAGAAAATACATAAAATATTCAGTGAGAAAACGTTAATCAATAAAATACAAGAAAAACTTCCATATCTTTTTCAATTAGCTGAAATAGATAATTCTCGTGATGGAAAATTAGGGATGGAAATAGGTTCTGCTAGAGAAAGAATTGTAATAGCATTACTAATATACAAATTTGGAGAGAATAATGTAAAAACGGATATTGCAATAACTGAAAGTGAAATTGATGTTATTGTTTATGATGAGCCAATTTCAATAAAAACAGTAACCAATAGAAATGTTGTTGGAGTAAAATTGATTTGGACAGTTGATGCTCAAAAAGCTTTAGCTTTTATAAATAATTACTCTCCAGAATGTGATATTTTATTTGTTCATATAAATTGGGGTGGGAAAGGTGCATTATATCTTCTATCTAAAGAAGGTCAAAAAGAAATTTTAAATAAATATGGAAAGGCATTTTATTTCAAATTGCCAAAACAAGGAACGAATCCTAGAGGAGTTGAAATTACGAATGAAGCTATAAATAAACTTGTAGAACACCATTCAACTAAAAAGGTTGAAATCGATTGGAGTAGAGATGATTCAATAGAATATAATTCATATGAGAGATGGGTTGAGCATTGGAAAGAAAAATAATATCTTGACAAATAACTTGATTAATCAAAATAATGAATAGACAATAAAGCCAGCAGGTAACATGCGGTATATTTTATTGCCGAGATAGCGATAAATTGAAAGGTTGTGGCTCGCTTCAAACTTTATCACGGTTTGACAGTGAAGTGCTCCGAAATCGGCAACAAAACATACCGCCTACCGTTTTTAGTTCAATTTCTCACTACTCACTTCACAACTCACACTTCATACTACTCACTTCTTAAATCTAAAATTTTATATCATAATTCTTAAAACCTTATTCCATTTCAAAACATGAAAATCC
>DYPF01000041.1 GCA_020720105.1 Chloroherpeton thalassium | reverse complement strand
TTGTAATCAAAGCAACCAATGAAAGTGCAAGGATTATCAATCGCGAAAATTTCAAACCAAAGTTGTGGTAAATGTATAGTTTTTCTTTATAAATAACTTTTAAAAACAAAAAAATCAATAAATCTTATGAAAAAAATAATAGCAATTTCGGCTTTTTTTGTAACTATTTTTATTTTAATCAATTCTTGTGATGTGATTGAGCCTCCATTCCGCGAAAACGGCGGACTTGTTCTCGATTCAGCTGATAAAGTTGTTTTGATAGAAGAATACACTGGATTTCGTTGCGGAAATTGCCCAGAGGCAGGAGAAATTGCACATCAACTTAAGGAAAAATATCCCGATAACATAGTATTATTGTCAATTCATGCAGGTGCCTTAGCTATGCCCAACCCACAACATAAATACAATTTCATTTCAGATGCTATGAAGGATTTAGAAAAATACTTCAATATTGGCTGGGGAATTGGCACTCCAAATGGTTTGGTTGATAGGACTAAGTATAGGGGTGTTCTAATTTTAAATCACGCAGAGTGGGAAACTGCATTTGTTGAAAGAATTAAGCAAAAAAGTGTTGTAAAAGTGGAATTATTGCCATCTTACAATCACTCAAATAAAACTATTTCTTGTGAAGTTAAACTCCAGTTTTCCGAAGAAGTTACCGAGAAATTAAATATTGCATTGTTTGTTGTCGAGGATTCGATAGAGCAATATCAAACAGATTATCGTAAAGTTCCTATTGATGTTAATGATTTTGTTCATAATAATATTTTACGATATTCTATAACCTCTACTTTTGGCGAACCAGTATCAGAGGAGATTATAGCAAAAGGTGCAAGTATCAATAAATCTTACAACTTACAAATACCGATAACTGCCGATTGGCGACCCGAGTGGATTAGGCTTGTGGCTGTTATCAGTAAGCCCGAAAACGACCACGAAGTAATCCAAGCCGCCGAAAAGTATATTTTGAAGTAAAAAATGAAAGTTATTATATCAATACTTTTTACTTTTTTTGCTTTTTGCAATATTTTATTAGCTGAAAGCAAATTGCAAGAAAGCATTCAAAGATTGCCTAACATTTTCCTTTCGCGATTGATTGAAGTTGATTCAGTGTATATATTTCGTGATATTCCTTATGATTTGTTAATTGATGCTGACTCCAATTATTACAAATTTGACGTATATTTACCTAAGAAATTAGATACGTTAACACCAATAATTTATTTCATACACGGAGGATCTTGGCATTCGGGCGACAAAATGTATGATTTGCAAAATGTTAGAGTATTGCTTGATAGCGGATTTATTTTTGTTAGCACTAATTACAGGCTATCTCCAAAACCTTACCAACTTGATAATCCCAATAGAGTTAAATTCCCTACTCATATCCAAGATGTTGCTCAGTCTTTTGCATTTATGATGAAATTTATGCAATTTGTGATGGGCGATACCTCACGAGTAGCAGTAATTGGGCATTCTGCTGGTGGCAATTTAGCTTTATCATTAGCATTGATGCCGCAGTTTTTGGCAATTCATAATTTAAATACAACTAATATTAAAGCAGTTGTAAATTTAGATGGTGCTGGATTAAATATTCGTGATTTCATTAAAACGATAAATGGCGGCTACAAAAAGGACTTTTTAAATGCTTTTAGCGAAAATATTGAAACTCAAGAAAAAGCTTCTCCTACTTTAAATTTTGCAAAGGATAGACTTTTGCCAAATACACTTTTAGTATATGCAAATACACCCACTCGTGCAAGGTTCTCGATGGAATTGGCTGATAGTTTAATGTCGTATCATAACCGAGTGGTTATACTTCCCAATGAAAATTATAATCACAATGAAATGATTTCGAAATTTGCAGATAACACAGACGATATATCAATTGAATATACGCGACAAATAATTTACTTTATCCGTTCTTCTTTTCAGAAAGATTATTGATGTTTTTATTAACTGAAAGTTTAGTCTCGATAATTTCAACTATTTTCTGATGAATTTCAGTTGAATGTAATTTCCCATCAATTTTATGAAATCTTTTTGGATTATTTATTGCTATTTGATCAAATCCTGTTATGATATTCTTGAAAAATTCTTCTCCGGAACTCTCCATTCTATCGTAATTTTTATTGATATTTCTGTCTAATGAAACATTATATGAAATATATAGATAAAATGATAAATCTGGGATAGTATTGTTCGTAGCAAACTTATTCATTGAATCAACTATTTGCAAATCCAATCCTCTGCCAAATCCTTGATAAGCAGTTGTTGAATCATAAAATCTATCTAATACTACAATTTTGCCTAAATTATGTTCAGGAATAATCACTTTTTCTGTTAAATCTGCTCGTGCTGCTTCGAAAAGTAATATTTCACTAATTGGATTGATCACATTTTTATTATCTAATAAAATTGTACGAATTTGCTCGGAAAGTTCAGTCCCACCCGGCTCTCGTAAAAATATAGCGTCAATAGATTTTAATTTAAAATAATCTTTCAACAATTCAATTTGGGTTGATTTGCCTGAGCCGTCAATACCTTCAAATGATATTATCATAATTTTCCTTGTATAACTAATACAAATTCGCCTTTTAAGTTCTTTTTCTTCTTAAATTTGGCAATTAATTCAGTTGTTGTACCACGAATAGTTTCTTCGTGTAATTTACTTATCTCGCGAGTAATGCTAACTTGTCTGTCAGGCTCAATTAACGGTTGAATATCTTCGAGAAATTTCATTATTTTAAATGGTGATTCGTAAACAATTGTAGTTTCTGATGAATTTACAATAAGTTCCAAAAACTTTTTTCGATTCTTTTTAACAGGTGGAAAACCCAAAAAAGTAAAATTATGAACTGCAAATCCACTTAATTGCAAAGCTGGAATTAATGCAGTTGCACCGGGTAATGTTTCGATTTTTATATTATTCTCGATAGCAGATTTAACAATTCGAAATCCTGGGTCAGAAACAAGTGGAGTTCCTGCTTCACTTACTAAACCTACTTTATTGCCAAGCTTAATCAAATCAATTATATAATCAGTTTTTTCAGCTTCGTTATGGTCGTAATAAGCAAATAACTTTGGCGGTTTAATGTCATATTGTTTAAGCAAACTTTGAGTTGTTCGAGTATCTTCGCAAGCAAGATAATCCATATTTTCCAGCACATATAGGCTACGTAATGTAATATCCATAAGATTGCCTATTGGAGTTGGGATTAAATATAAACCTGCCTCTAAATTATATGGTTTTATATCAATTTTCACGTTTCTTTTCTTCCCTTTTGTTTTTGAAAAATTGTTTTAGTATCTGCGAACTCTCTTCTTCTAATAATCCACTTTGAACAATTAAACGATGATTTAATCTGTCATCATTAGTAATTGAATAAAGCGAATCAACTGCTCCTGATTTTGGATCTTTTGCCGCATAAACCAATCTTTTTACACGCGACAGAACTAAGATTCCAGCGCACATTGAGCAAGGCTCGAGAGTAACATAAAGTGTTGCTTCGGGTATAATCTTTTCTCCAACTTTGCTGATTGCCTCATTTATGGCTAAGCTCTCGGCGTGAGCGGTAGCATTTTTGGTTGTTTCCACTTCATTATGCCGAGCTGCAACTACTTGATTATCAATCACAATAACCGCACCAACAGGAACTTCGTCTTGAAGCATCGCTAACTTTGCTTGTTCGATAGCTAATTGCATAAAAGTAATATCGGCATCGGAAAATTGATTGTCTATTGTTTGAATACTTGACCTTTCCAAACTATCTGCCTTTTGAACAATGTAAATGGTAAAACTAATTCGAATAACTGAAAGAAAATCAAGGAAATAGGCAAAGTATTTAGATATTTGTATTCTTTCATTTTAATCATTGGCATAAGTACAATTATTGCGTCTGCAACTGCACGCATTCCAATAAAACCTAATCCCAGCCAATACCAACCCATAATGAACGACAAAATTAAGCCAAACCAAACAGATAGTGTGCTTACAATAAATGCAACTGCAACCCAGCCATGATGAGCCAAACCACCCAAAGCCCATCGGCGATGTTGTTCTGTGTATGATTTTAAATCAGGCATTGGTAATGTAAGAACAGACGACTCATTAAATGTTAAATATTTAATTTTGGCACCTGCATTTTTAATAGCTCGAATAAGTACAAAATCTTCGGTAACGCTGAATTTATTTTTACGATAACCACCAACTTCAAAGTAAATATCCCTCAGAAAAGCCATATTATTACCATAACCACCAAGGTGGTAATCAAATCCAATCCCTGCCGCTGCAAATGTATGCAAATAATACCATTCTACCGCTTGAATACTATCAAATAAGGACTTACCCTTTATTAATGAATATGACAGGGCTAATTTAATATCATTATTAGCAAACGTTTTAGCGTAAAAATTCACAAATTCGGGATTAACTTCGCAGTCTGCATCAGTTAAAAGTATCAAAACTCCTTTGCTTGCTTCAATTCCAAGTTGTAATGCTCCTGCTTTGCCAACTAAATCCTTCCCTTTGGACTCCTCAGTTAAGTGCAACACAACTAAATTAGGCATTTCGTCTTTTAATTTATCCAATATTTCGCCTGTTTTGTCTGTGGATCTGTCATTTACGGCAACTATTTCATATTTCGATTTATCATAATTTGCATTAAAAGTAGAACGAACAGCAGCTTCAATATTTTCTTCCTCGTTGCGAGCGGGAATAATTATCGAAATAAAACCTTCAAATTCATCGGTTTGTTTATTGATATTCTTATTATTATTTAATTCTCGAATTGCACCATAAAGTATTAACAGAAAACGAGATAGAAATATTAATGCAAAAATTATAAGTACCAAAAATATTATATTCATAATTATAAACTCTTTAATGAATTATTTAAACCTCTAATAAATATATCAACTTCTTCTTTGGTGATAATTAACGGAGGAACTAATCTGAGAACATTAACACTTGTTGCATTTGTAATTATATTTTCTTTAAGCAATTCATTTAATAATAATTTTGCTTCGAAAGATAATTCCAAGCCAAGCATTAAGCCCCGACCACGAACGCTCTTAACTTTCTCAGGAAATTCATTTTTTACTAACCTTAGCTGTTCATAAAAATATTCTCCAATATTAAGTACATTTTGCATAACAGAATTATTGATTTCCTCTAAAACTACTTTGCCAACTGCACAGGATAAAGCATTCCCTCCAAAAGTAGTACCGTGTTGGGATTTATCCCATACATTTGCCAAATCCTCTGTAGTTAGGATTGCACCAAGTGGCAATCCACCACCTAAACCCTTGGAAACTAATACAATGTCGGGCTTGATATTGTAATGCTCAAAGCTGAAAAATTTACCTGTTCTGCCCATTCCTGCTTGAACTTCGTCAGCAACAATCAAAAAATTATATTTCTCTTTTAGTTCTAATAATTTATCAACAAATTCAGCCGAAACACCAACAATTCCTCCTTCACCCTGCAGAAACTCAAGGAAAACAGCAGTTGTGAAGGGATTTACAGCCAATTCTAATTCTTCGGGCGAATTATATTTTATAATTGTAACTCCCGATAAAAATGGTCCCATATCAGACTTATAAATTGGCTTATCCATTAGTGATAGTGCACCATAAGAGCGTCCGTGAAATCCACCTTCAAAGGCAATTATATTATTTTTATTGTTAATATTTCCCCATTTGCGAATTAACTTCAATGCTCCTTCTACAGATTCAGTGCCAGAATTTGTAAGGAAAACTCGTGGATAATTTGTTGATTTTGTTAATTGTTCAGCAAAAGTAATTTGTGCTTCTTGGTAAAAGTAATTGGACAAATGCAAGTATTTAGAGGATTGAATTGTGATTGCCTCAATGATTTTTGGGTGAGAATGTCCCAAAACATTTACGGCAATTCCACCAAGAAAATCCAAGTATTTTGTTCCGTCCTTGTCCCAAATATATGCTCCTTCTGCTTTGCTTACAACAATTGGCAAACGGGAATAAACTTGCAAAAAGTTCTCATTTTCAATTTTCAACAATTCTTGTCTAAGTGTGCTTTCCATCAATACACCTGTGTAATATTAGAGTAAAGGGTGAATAACAGTACTAACTACTCCCCAAACCTCAAAGCTCATTGTTTCGGTAATTTCGATTGGCTTATAGTTTGAATTTTCTGGAAGTAAATAGTATTTATTTTTAATCAATTTTAATCTTTTAACAAGTAATTCACCATTAATAACTGCAATGATTATATTTCCATCTTTGGGCTCTAACGAGCGATCAACCACGAGCAAATCTCCCGAATGAATTCCGGCGATTATCATAGAATCGCCTGTTACCCGCACCAAAAAAGTAGAGGCAGGATTCATAATTAGATAATCGTTTAGATCTAATTTGCCTTCCAAATAATCTTCGGCGGGCGAAGGAAATCCTGCAGAAACCGCTTCTAAAAACAAAGGCAATTCAATATTTGTAAACCTCTCAGGCAAAAATATTTGCAATGCTTTTGTGGTATCGAAATTTAGTTTTTGCATTTATTGATATTGTTAAAATAATAGAATAAAGAAGTAATAATCGTAAAAAAATTATAAAAAAAACTTAATTAATCTTATTGTTTTGATAAATAAATCTTGCTTTATACTTCGGAAGAAGGGCAGAGATGCTTGATAGAGCATACTGCACATTGAGGTCTTCGGGCAATGCAAACTTTCCGTCCGTGGTTGATGATATAATGCGTGAAAATCACCCATTGCTCTTTGGGAATTAATTCCATTAATGCCATCTCAATTTTCTCGGGATTCTCCGAATTAACCCACTTTAATTTATTTGAAATTCTCACAACGTGAGTATCTACAACAATTGAGGGAATGCCAAAAATATGACCAAGTACTACATTCGCGGTTTTTCGTCCAACTCCCGGCAATTTAGTAAGATCTTCGATATTATTAGGAACTTCTCCGCCAAAATCTTCTATTAGCATTTTGGAAGTTGCTTTAACTTTTTGAGTTTTCGCTTTATAATATCCAGTGGAAAAAATATCTTTTTCTAATTCTTCATCTGGAACTTTCAAATAATCCTCAAGCACTTTATATTTTGCAAATAATATTTTCGTCACTTTATTAACACGCTCATCGGTACATTGAGCAGACAAAATTGTGGCAATTAATAATTCGGCAGGACTATTGAAATCTAATTGAATTTTGACATCGGGATATTCTTTGGCGAGAATCTCGAGAGTCTCATTAACTCTTTCCATTAGTTTGATTTTGCTTTCTTTAACAACTTTTGTTTTCATTTATCCAACATCTATATTATTAGTAATAGAGTCTGGTGTTTCCCTATGGTAGCGGTATGTTTGTTCGTTGGTTTTAAGAATTTTAGCTCCAGTTTTTTCAACTTTTTGGAAAAAGTCGTAATCTTCAGCATAGTCAATATTGGAGAATTTATCAACTTGTTTCCACAAATCTCTGCGGAAAAAGAAAGTTCCACCCACAGAACAATCGTTAATATGAACTAACTTTCGGGAATTATTTGCATCTCGGACGAAAGGCTCGCCAATTATCTCTATTCCTCCGTGAAGCAAATCAACCTGTGGGTTCTGCATTAATAACATTCTTCGGTGTTGCAAATGATTATTTGTATATTCATCATCGCTATCCAAAAAAGTGATATAATTACCATCGGCGGAACAACAGCCTGTATTGCGAGCTTCGGGCAATCCTAAATTTGTTTGGAAAATATATCTAAGGAATAAGTGCTCTCTGTATTTTTTTACAACATTAAAAGTGTAGTCTGTACTGCCATCGTCAACTACAATCACTTCAAAGTTCTTAAATTTTTGAAGAATTAGCGAATCCAAAGCCCGTGATATTAAATTAGCACGATTAAATGTACAAATAATAACTGAAAAGAAAGGCTTAGCATCAACTATTTCCTCTGGTTTATCTATATTTTGATATTGTTCAATCATAAAAAGTTAATTTTGTGAAAATAAAAGAATGTAAAAAATGGAATTATCTGAATTTTGGACAATTTGCTCAGCAAATGCAATTATACTTGACGGCGAAATGATGGCAAATATTGATCGATTTCACCGAGAAATTATTTACTGGAACGAGAAGGTGAACTTAATTTCACGTCAAGATGTCCAAAACATATTAGAAAAACACATTTTGCATTCTTTATCAATTCTAAAATATGAAAAAATTATAAATAAAGCAAGAATTTTGGATATTGGAACGGGCGGAGGCTTCCCAGGAACACCAATTAAGATTGCCCGACCTGATGTTTTTCTTACTTTGGTCGATTCTGTATCCAAAAAATTGAAGATTGCAGAAATGTTAGCTAAGCATACCGAACTAAGAAATATTGAAGCATACTCAACACGAGTTGAAAATCTACAAGCCAAACCAAATTATCTCCGAAAATTTGATTACATTGTTTCGCGTGCTGTTGCTCCTTCGGTTCAACTAATTTCGTGGAGTTTGCCAATGCTAAAGGATAATGGCAAATATATTTTCTTGAAGGGTGGAGATTTACAAAACGAATATGACGAAGTATATGAGTATTTCCCAAATCTAAAACATACAGAACAAACAATTGAATTAGTAGGATTTGATTATTTTACAAAAGAAGACAAAAAAATAATCACTTTCTCCTTTGATAAACTCTAAAAAATAATTCAAAGAAAAAAAGCCTCAAATGTTTCCATTCGAGGCTTTTGTATTTATTGCAAATTTTAATTGCATCTCATTTTATAATGCATCAATTATTGCATTCCAAGTTTTGCTTGGACGCATTTGGTTTGTTGTCTTTTCAGTGTCGGGTTTATAATATCCACCTAAATCAACTGGCTTGCCTTGAGCGGCTAATAATTCTTCATTGATTTTTGCTTCATTCTCGGCTAAAGCTTTGGCAACTGGAGCAAATTTTGCACTTAATTCAGCATCTTTTGTTTGATTTGCTAATGCTTCTGCCCAATACATTGATAAATAGTAAGAGCTACCACGATTATCAATTTCATTCACTTTTCGTGATGGATAACGAGCATTTTCTAAATAAGTACCAACAGCTGCATCAAGAGTTTCAGCCATAATTTGTGCAAAAGGATTCTTAGTTTTTTCGTAAATCATTTCAAATGATGGAACTAATGCACAATATTCGCCAAGTGAATCCCAACGCAAGTGTCCTTCTTTTACTAATTGTTGAACGTGCTTTGGAGCTGATCCACCTGCACCTGTTTCGAACAATCCGCCGCCATTAAGCAATGGAACGATAGAAAGCATACGGGCACTTGTGCCTAATTCCAAAATTGGGAATAAATCTGTTAAATAATCACGAAGAGCGTTGCCTGTAACTGATATAGTATCCAAACCTTTACGCACTCTAACTAAAGTAAATTTCATAGCGTCAATTGGCTTCATAATTTTGATTTCCAAACCTGTTGTATCACATTCTGGTAAATACAAGTTCACTTTTTTGATTACTTCGCGGTCGTGAGCGCGGTTTTCATCCAACCAGAAAATAGCTGGTGAACCCGTAGCTTTTGCTCTGCGAACTGCAAGTTTCACCCAATCTTTGACTGGTTCGTCTTTTACTTGGCAAGCTCTAAAAATATCTCCTTTTTCCACTTCTCTTTCCAATACAATATCGCCATTCATTTTTACGATGCGAATTGTGCCATAATCAGCAGATTCGAATGTTTTATCGTGTGAGCCGTATTCTTCTGCTTTTTGTGCCATCAAACCAACATTTGCAACATTTCCCATCGTTGATGGATCGAATTGACCGTGAACTTTGGCGTCTTCGATGATTGTTGCATATATTGTTGAATAACATCTATCTGGAATCAATGCGTTAGTATCTTGCAATTGATCATTATTATTCCACATTTTACCACCATCGCGAACAACGTTTGGCATAGAAGCATCTACGATTACGTTATTTGGAACGTGCAGGTTTGTAATTCCACTGCGGGAATCAACCATAGAAATATCGCAACGTTCTTTATATACATTCATTATATCTGCTTCGATTTCGGCTCTTTTATCTTCGGGCAATCTATTTAATTTATCATAAACATCTTGCAAACCATTGCTTAAATTAACACCAATTTCTTTTAAAGTAGTTTCGTGTTTGTCCAAAGCAGTTTTATAAAATACAGAAACGGCGTGTCCGAACATAATTGGGTCGGATACTTTCATCATAGTTGCTTTTAAGTGTAATGACAATAATGAGCCGTCTTTCTTAGTTTCTTGGAATTGTTCTTCATAAAAATCGCGAAGCAAACGAACTGTCATTTTAGTTGCATCAAGGATTTCACCCTTTTGAAGTGATAATTTATCTTTTAAAATTGTTACATTGCCATTTTTGTCAACAAATTCAAAACGAACATCAGTTGGCTCTTCGAGTGTTGTTGCAATTTCGTTACCGTAAAAATCACCCTCTTTCATAAATGAAACGCGTGCTTTTGAGCCACTCTCGGGCCAAGGTTTCATCATTCTGTGTGGATTTTTTTGAGCGAATTTTTTAACTGAAATTGCAGGACGACGATCTGAATTTCCTTCGCGTAATACTGGATTTACAGCCGATCCCAAAACTTTTGCAAATCTTAGATGTAACGCCTTTTCTTCATCATTTTTAGGTTCTTCGGGATAATCAGGAATATCAAAACCTTTTTCTTGCAATTCTTTGATTGCTGCTTGAAGTTGTGGAATTGAAGCACTGATATTGGGTAATTTAATGATATTTGCTTCGGGAGTTTTAGCAAGTTCGCCAAGTTCGGTTAAATAATCGGAAATTTTTTGTTCTTCTTTAAGATTATCAGGGAAGTTTGCGATAATTCTTCCAGATAAAGAAATGTCTTTGGACTCAACATCGATACCAGTATTTTTAGTAAATGCTTGCACTACAGGCAATAAGCAATAGGTTGCTAATGCTGGAGCTTCGTCAATTTCTGTCCAGATAATTTTTGAATTAGCCATTTTATGTCCTTATTAAAATTATAATAGTTTTTTAGAATTGTAAAAATTAATAATGTAAAATTACAAAAAAAAATGATTTTTCTCTCTATTTTGTTTATTAATATGCTGAATTAACGAAAAGTTCATTTTTGAAAATCAAGAAATAAAAATTTTAATATTCCCAAGATGCTTATTATTACTGAATGTTCGCTGAATAGGTTCTTTTGTGTCATTAAATTGTTGAAAACTTTCAAAAGCAAAGCAAAATTTTTTATCTAATTTTACTTTTATATCAATTGCAAAAATTAAAAAAATAAAGGTTATTATAAATGAAAATTATAAGAAGATTTACCAAGACAGGCACGTCCACTTATGATCAATTTACATATACTAAACGGAAATCACAGTTAAAAAATCCCGATGGTAGCACAGTTTTCGAGTCGAACGATATTGAAGTTCCAAATTCTTGGTCGCAGGTTGCTACCGATATTATGGTACAAAAATACTTCCGTAAAACTGGCGTTCCCCAAACCGATGAGAAAGGAAATATTCAAGTTGACAACGAAGGAAAACCAGTTCTCGGCGGTGAAAAGAGCGTTAAGCAAGTTGTGCATCGTTTGGCATACACTTGGACGTGGTGGGGCAAAAAATACAACTATTTCGATACAGACGAAGATGCCCAAATATTCTACGAAGAAATTGTATATATGTTGCTCAATCAGTCTGCCGCACCAAATTCACCACAATGGTTCAACACGGGGCTCTCTACAGTTTATGGAATAAAAGGCAATAAACAAGGACATTATTATGTTGATCCCGATACCGAAGAATTGCTTATTAGCGAAGACGCATACACTCGTCCTCAGCCACACGCTTGCTTTATCAATTCTATAGATGACGATTTGCTTAATGAAGGTGGAATCTTCGATTTAATAACACGCGAGGCAAGGGTATTTAAGTTTGGGAGTGGCTCAGGAACTAATTTTTCAGCAATTCGTGGAGGAGGAGAAAAGCTCTCTGGCGGTGGGGTCTCTTCGGGTTTAATGAGTTTTTTGAAGATTTTCGACAGAGCAGCGGGGGCAATAAAATCTGGTGGAACAACAAGGCGTGCAGCAAAGATGGTAATTTTAAATTCGGACCATCCCGATATTGAAGAATTTACTGAATGGAAAGCCAAAGAGGAGCATAAAGTTGCTGCTTTAGCAACAGGTTCCAAAATTATTAACAAATTTATTTCAGCTATTATTGACGAAGCTTTAGCAGGTGGAACCAATCCAAAGCAAAACCCAAGATTAGCTAAATTAATTCAGAAGGCTGTAAATCGTGGTATTCCAACAAATTTTATCAAGAGAAATTTAGATTTGGTTGACCAAGGTATTAAAAATATCAATCTTCCCGTTTTTGACACTCATTACGAAGGTGAAGCATATTTAACAGTTAGCGGGCAGAATTCAAATAATTCTGTAAGAGTAAATAACGACTTTATGAAGTCGGTAGAAAACCAAGAAATGTGGGATTTGATAAATAGAACTGACGGCAAAGTAAAGAAAACAATACCAGCTCAGCAATTATGGGATAAAATCAATCTGAGCACATGGGAAAGTGCCGACCCAGGATTGCAATTTGATACTACTGTTAATGAATGGCATACTTGCCCACAATCTGGTAGAATTAATGGCTCTAATCCTTGCTCTGAATATATGTTCTTAGATGATACTGCTTGTAATTTAGCAAGTTTGAATTTGATGAAATTCTTTGATGAAGAATCACAACAATTCAAAACAGATGATTATTTACATTCAATTCGTATTTGGACAATAATTCTGGAAATATCTGTATTGATGGCTCAGTATCCATCTCCCGAAATGGCAAAGAAAAGCTATCAATTCCGAACTTTAGGATTGGGTTATGCTAATATAGGTACTTTATTAATGGTGAATAGTATTCCTTATGATTCGCCCGAAGCATTGGCATGGACTGGGGCAATTTCAGCAATGATGACAGGTCAGGCTTATGCAACATCAGCAGAAATGGCAAAAGAATTAGGAGCATTTCCTGAATTTGATATTAACCGCGAAGATATGCTAAAAGTGATTCGTAATCACAGACGCGCCGCATACAATTCACAACCAAGTGAGTATGAAGGTCTAACAATTCGTCCAATGGGAATCAATCCAAAGTATTGTCCTGAAGATTTGCTGGAAGTTGCACGAGAAGTTTGGGATAATGCTCTTGCACTTGGCGATATGTACGGCTACAGAAATGCTCAAGTTACGGTTTTAGCACCAACAGGCACTATTGGGTTATTGATGGATTGCGATACAACAGGCATCGAACCTGATTTTGCAATTGTAAAATTTAAGAAATTATCTGGTGGCGGATATTTCAAAATTGTAAATCAATCAGTACGCAAAGCATTGAGAAAACTCGGATTTTCGGAAAAACAAATTAGTGATATCGAGCTTTATGCAAAAGGTTCGGGAACACTTGCTGGTTGCCCAATTATCAATAAAAATTCATTGAAAGAAAAAGGATTCACAGACGAAAAAATTGACATAATCGAAAAACAATTACCAAATGTATTCCATATTAAATTTGCATTTAATAAATGGTCGCTTGGCGAGGACTTCCTAAGAGGATTAGGACTTTCGGAAGCTAAACTAAATGGCGATATTTTGGAAGCATTAGGATATTCCGAAAAACAAATAGAAGATGCTAATGACTACGTATGTGGTACAATGATGATTGAAAAATCGCCACATATTACTGATGAAATTTTGCCAATTTTCGATACTGCTTCAAAGTGCGGTAAGAATGGAACAAGGTATATTTCGTATTTAGCACACGCTAAAATTATGGCAGCAGCACAGCCATTTATTTCTGGTGCAATTTCCAAAACAGTAAATATGCCCGCCGAAGCAACTGTTGCTGAAATAGGTGAAGTAAATATATTCGCATGGAAATCAATGCTGAAAGCAATTGCTATTTATCGTGATGGTTCTAAATTATCTCAACCGCTAAATACGACAGTTGATTTCAACTTTAATGAAGAAGTAACATTAGAGGATAGTGCTATGGATAATGAAAAACAACCAACTGAAATAGTCACTAAACGACCAGAATTCCGCCGTCCAGTTCGCCAAAAATTACCTCCAAAGAGAACTGGTAGCATTCGCGAAACAAATATTGGTAATCACAAGGTTTATTTACGTACTGGAGAATACGAAGATGGTACTCTTGGTGAAATCTTTATTGATATGTACAAAGAAGGTGCTGCATTCCGTGGATTATTAAATTCATTTGCAATTTTGGCTTCCAAAGCGTTGCAATATGGCATTCCGCTTGATGAATTAGTTGATACATTTACATTTACTCGGTTCGATCCATCTGGTATGGTTGCCGGGCACGAACGTATTAAGAGTTCAACTTCAGTGCTTGATTTTATTTTCCGCTCATTGGCTATTGATTATTTACATCGTGATGATTTAGCACACGTGCCCGAAGAAGCTTTGCAAAAAATTGAAGAAATTAAAAAGGAAGTAAAGCAAATTACTAAAGAAAATCCAACTAAACAAAATATAATTATTGATGATTTTGCAGATGGCGACTCGCCAACTTTGATTACTTCCGAAAAGAATATTGAAAATGTTATGGAAACTGCAATTGCAGAACGAGACAAGAAAATCGCTACTGCCGATACCAAAAAACCATCAATATCCTATACTGATGCGATAACACTTGGCTATACAGGTGAGCAGTGCGAGGTGTGTGGCTCTATGCGTATACGTAAAAATGGCACTTGTAGTGTTTGCGAGGAATGCGGAAGCACAACAGGCTGCTCGTAGTTCAGAAAGACGAAAAATCAAACGATAGCACGGATAGAAGCAGAACAATTAGTTGCCAAAGAAAAGTTAGTAGGGGCAGGGTTAGAACCTGCCTCTACAGCAAAAAAAAGTCCTTCGGGGGAAGGGCTTTGATTTAATATTATTTAAAATAAAGAGTCACTATTTGTAGTATTCCTTTCTAATCCATTCCTTTTTATTTCATGAATATTCCCGTTTAATCTTTGGGTGATCACTTTATAATAACTCTCTGAAATATCCATTGTAAAATAATTTCTTTTAAGTTTTTTTGCAACAGCCGCTGTAGTTCCAGTACCACCAAATGGGTCAAGCACTATATCATTTTCATTTGAACTTGCTAAAATAATCCGTTCTAATAGGGTTTCTGGCATTTGACATGGGTGGTCACCTATCCTTTCTTTAAAAGTGCCACAGACTCTTGAAAATTCCCAAACATCATCTGGTGATTTCCCTTTTGGATGTGCTCTTTTATCGTTATATACTAATTGTCTTGCTGAAGGAACTCTTACATTGTCAATATTAAAGGTAAATGTTTTATTATCTTTTGTAAAATATAATATATGAGTATGTGCTCTATTAAATTTCTTCCTTTGATTTTGTCCAAATGTATAATACCAAATAATCCAATTCCTAAAATTAAAACCTGCTTTCTTTAATATTATATTAATTTCAGCAGCGAATTCATCTCCTATGGCAATGTAAATTGAGCCGGAATTCTTTAAAATTCTAAATGCTTCACTAATCCATTTTTCGGACCATTCAAAATATTCGTTGTATGATTTTTTATCATTATAAATATCATATTTTAAACCAATATTAAATGGAGGATCCGCAAAAACTAAATCAATTGAACCATTTGGTAAGTCTTGCATTATTTTTATACAATCACCAAGATATATTTTATTTAATTCCATTTTTTATGCAATCTCAAATAGTTCACAAGGTTTAAACTTAAATTGTATTTTGGTAGGATCAGGTGTTCCGCCTTTTCTTTGCATCGTTATTTTACCAATATGAAGACTACCTCTTGGAGTAATAAAAACGTTACCATCTCCATAAAAATTCATAGTTGTGTTAATATCTTTTAATATCCAGCTTGTTGAATCCTTGTCGATATTTTTCATAGTTACTAACATCCAATTAGCAGATAATCCACCTCTACCTTTGATTAAATCACTAATAACAAGAATTTTATTTTTTTCAAAGAATTTAACAATTTTATTTTGAATTGTTTCAGGAATTTCATCTAAAAACAATCTACGATTCTCCCTGGGTTTAATTTTTCCAATAAAATCTTTTGCTTCTTTTGGCAATATTTCACCAGTAAATAATTTCAGCCAAAATGCAATCTCATCATCAAATTTCCACATTTCTTTATAAAAATCTATCGTTCTTTTGTCAATTTGATTGTAATCTGCATTAGAATTAGCTTTTTTAAGCGATAAATTTTCTATCTTTATTATATTTCCAATTTTTATAATTAATTTGACTTGAGCATCTGCTTTCTTAAATCTAACGAATTCATTATATTCTTCAATTGACACATTATATTTTTCAATATCTTTTTGACTAATTTTAGTTGGGACTTGTATTGCAGTTACTGAATCAAGTTTATTTAATTTATAGCCCATAATTTCGAGCCATTTTTGAGCTGTTTTGTCCTTTTTCCAATTATTAAACTTTCTGACAATATCATGCTCATTGTCAAAACCACCTTTTGCAGTTTGAGATCCTAATTCAATTCTATCAATCATTACATTTTCTTATATTTACAAATTAAACTTATATTAAAGGAAAGTTTATAAAATAATAACATTACTTGCTTCGCTTTTCAGTTTGCCTTTTTGGGCTTT
>DYPF01000297.1 GCA_020720105.1 Chloroherpeton thalassium | reverse complement strand
CAGAGTGGGAATTATCTTGATTTACAAAATAAAAAAGGTTTAATTAAAGTACTTTTCGTACCAGAGAGATAACATTAATAATGCGTATATTTCTTTGTAGAAGTTAGCTTTTTTGGACTTGTGCAAAGCCAGCATTTTCTTGATGAATTCAGCATCAAGTATATTCTCTTTAATTAATTGAGATTGTAATATTGTGGATTTTGTAAATTCAAACCATTCATTATTTATCCATTCATTAACGGGAGCCGCAAATCCTTGCTTCTTGCGGTTGATAATTTCATCAGGAATATAGCCAACTGAAGCTTTTTTTAGCAAATGTTTTGTAGTTTTTCCGTCAGGAATTTTCTTTTGATAATTCAAAGCAAAAGTAAGCTCCACAAGCCGATGATCTAAGAATGGCACGCGAGGTTCAATGCTATTAGCCATACCCATTTTATCGACACGCATCAGCAACATTTCAGGCAATCTTTGGTGAAATTCAGTAAAAATTGCTTTGCGGGAGAAGTCAACACCCACATCATAAGACTCAGCTAAATCATTCATTTTATTAGCATACTCGGCAAGATTATTTATCTCCGATTTCCTTTGTGCAAAGAATAATTTATTCAATGAATCGGTAGTAAAAATTGGCATTCCGCTCCAATATTGTTCCCAGTTATTAGCAGATTTCTTGAAATATTCTAATGCTAAAAATTGATTGGAATTCATTAACGGATTTTTCAAAATATGATAAATTAGTTTTCTCATTGAAATAGGCAAAACATTATATAAATTCCAATATTTCTGATGAAATTTAATCTCACGCAACATCCAATTATAGCCGATAAATTGCTCATCACTTCCTTCGCCAACCAGCACAACTATTGTGCCTTCTTGACGAGTTTTTTTGCTCAAAAAATAAATTGGTATATTTACGGGGTCGGCATTGGGTTCGTCTGAATGCCAAACAACTTTATCTAACTCATCGAGTGCCATCTTTTGGTCAATGATAATTTCCTTATGATTTGTCTTGAATAAATTAGAAATTTTATGGGCATATTCTAATTCATTGTATTTTTCTAAATCTTTAAAGCCAACAGTGAAAGTATCAATCGGACGATTCATAAATTCACTCATCAGAGATACATTCAAACTGGAATCAATTCCGCCACTCAAGAATACTCCAAATGGCACATCACTCATCATTCTTATTTTAATAGCATCGCGTAAGAGATTTATGATTTCTGAAGTTAATTCATTCTCGGACCAATCATTATAAGAAATTCTTGTAGCAAAAGGATCCCAATATCTTTTTACTTTAATTTCACCATTTGTGCTTATTTTTAAATAATGAGCGGCAGGTAATTTATTGATTCCATCAAACATTGTAGCTTCGGAATTAGAAGATCCCATATTCAAATAAAACGCAAGTTGCTCGTAATTTAATTGCTTTTGATATTGAGGATATTGAAGTATTGACTTAATTTCCGAACCAAAAATAAAATTTGAATTATGCAATAAGTAATAAAAGGGCTTAATACCAATTCTATCGCGCGAAGCAAAAATCTCTTGCTTTTCGATATCGTAAAGTACAAATGCCCACATACCGTACATCTTGGTTAGAATTTGCTCGCCCCATTCTTGATAGCCATTCATAATTGTTTCAGTATCGGTGTTTGAATTATACTTATAGCCTTTTTTGATTAATTCATTACGTAATTCATTATGGTTGTAAATTTCACCATTAAAAACAATTGCATATTTACCATTCTGAGACAACATTGGCTGATTGCCATTCGCAGATAAGTCAATAATTGCTAATCTTCTGAAAGCAAAGCCAACTTTACCCGATTTGTCAATCCATTGCCCATCACTATCGGGTCCGCGATGTTCAATAATATCGCTCATTTTCCTAAGTAATTCAGATTCAATCGAGTAATTTGATTCAGAAGTTTTAACGATACCTGCAATTCCGCACATAATAATTGTATTTTACGTTTCGATAGAGAAATTTTTTGCAAATTAAACAATTTTCATATAATTACAATATTTTTAGGTTTCAATCATCTTAATATTAGGTTAAACTAAAATTTTAAAGAAATGAATAAATTAACAAAATTAATAACACTTACAGTTGTATTATTTTCAACTGTAGTTTTTGTAAATGCACAATGTGGAGAAAAAGTGGATAAAGCATCAATTTATGACATCAAAGTAAAAACTATAGATGGCAAAGAAGTTGCAATGAGCGAGTACAAAGGAAAAACGCTTTTGATTGTAAATGTTGCCAGCAAATGTGGATATACACCTCAATATGAAGGATTAGAAAAACTTTACCAAACATACAAAGACAAAGGGTTAGTGATATTGGGTTTCCCTTGCAATCAATTTGCAGGACAAGAACCAGGCTCTGAAAAGGAAATTTTGGAATTTTGCCAAACAAATTACGGAGTAACATTCCCAATGTTTTCCAAAATTGATGTAAATGGCGAAAACACCCATCCACTTTATGTTTATCTCAAGAAAGAAGCACCTGGAGTATTATCAACTCAAGATATTAAGTGGAATTTCACCAAATTTTTAGTAAGTCCCGAAGGCAAAGTTCTTCAAAGATTTGCAACTGTAACTACTCCTGCTCAAATTGATAATGAATTGAAGAAAATTATCAAATAAGAAGATGGGGCTTTCCATCATCAATAATTCGTTTTTATAAACCTAATCCTATTTACATATCTCTCCCCAACCATCCAAAGGAGAGGGTGTAAATAATCGGATTATAGATCTCGCTTGGGGTAGGCTTT
>DYPF01000296.1 GCA_020720105.1 Chloroherpeton thalassium | reverse complement strand
ATGTTGATATAGTGATTATTACAATATATCTGGGCGGATTTATGAATAATTCAGGCTAAACAGATACTAATTTTTTAATAAATAAATTTATAGAGTGAGAGATGGTCAATTAACGTTTCGGCTTATCCAAAAAATATTACCATTCATGTATAAAGATAGCTTTTTCGTCAAAATTAAAATTTTTAAAAAATGAAACTACATTAACTTTATCCTGATTAATTCATGAATCTTACCAACTTGGCGAAACTTAGTGTTTTTGTGGCTTAGTGGCTAAAAAAATTCTTGCTACAAAGGCTCTAAGATACAAAGGATTCACAAAGTTTATGAATTAATCAGGTTATAATTCTAAAATGAATAGTTAATTATTTTTTTTCTATCTGATTATTTGATTTATTATCTCAATAAAAATTTTATTCTTTTTTCAATAAATTGTAATTATTATTTTTTATTAAATATTCATTACTTTATTTAAACTAAATTAAGAAGCCTATGAAAAAAATTGCGATTTTTTTATTGTTATTGGTAATTATTTTACCTCGGGCACGGAGTCAGGACGATGATATCCAGTTGATCACCGGAGGTAGTGGAAGTGGTCAGTTTTTATTTGGTGCAAAATTGGGAATGGTCTCCAGCACCTTTGCTTCTCAATTTCAGAAGCTCGAAGACTGTGAAAGCAGGACAGGAATAGCAGCCGGTATTTTTGGCGAATACAAGTTCAATGAATCCATTGGTGCTTCAGTTGAGGTTTTGTATGTCCAAGAGGGCACCATGCGGCTAGATCCTAGTTACCTGTATTATTATACTGCATACGATGCTGGTAATAATTTTACACTAACCAAGGAGAACTCCAATGTCCTTTTGAATAACATTGAAGTTCCAGTATTGTTTAATTATTACTTGCCCGAGGTGGGTGGACTTAAGCTTAAAGCATTTGCAGGGCCTTCATTTGATTTTATCATGCAGGCAAAAGCCAAAAATCTCCTATCTGTGCAATGGTCAGGTCAACAAGGCGAATCTATTGTACTTGATGAAAGGGCAAGTGATATTGTTTCAACCAGCTTTAACACTTATTATTTTAGTGCGGTAATTGGAGCAGGTATTACTTACGATAAATATACATTAGATGTTAGCTTTAAGTGGGGCGTTACCCCTATTAACGGTTTGGCTACCTACAATATCAATAACTATAATGGCCGCGAAGATATTTCGACCAATACCTTGATGATAAAGTTGGGTGTCAATATCAATGAATTTTTAAAATAAAATTAATTATAAACATTAAAATTTTAGCATATGAAAAACATATTTAAACTAGTTTTCTTATTTGTAATTGCAGCAATTGGGTTTACATCTTGCGAAAAAGATGATTTTAGCGAAAAAGATGCAATTAATTTGATCAACGAGAGAAATGATGAAAATGACAGATTGCAGGATTCTATAGATGATGCCAATAATAAAGTAAATAATTTCAGGGCAGATTCTTTAGCAAAAGATGTAAAAAAAGTATATTTAAGTGTATTTGTAGTTGATGTTACCAGTAATTTTATGACCAAATCAACCGAAGAAGGTAAAGCATTAACTGGTGCTACTGTTGTCCTTTCAAGTGATGCTGGAGTTCAAACTGTTACCACCAATGCAAGCGGAATAGCTTCCTTTGTGGTTGCAAGAGGGGGTTTTTATGCAATTAGTATTTCTGCTGCTAATTATACCAGCTTAGATCTTAGGACTACTTGGGTAAATTCTGGTGCCTATTATAGTTTTAGTGCTCCTTTATTATCTACCTCAGCCAAATTAATGACCATCAAGGGAACGGTTACTTATGAAAAAGACATAACCAACCAAACTTCAGAGAATTGTGCTGGTGCTATTGTTCAGGTAACTCCCAATTGGAGCAATTATGCAAATATGATGGCGAATAATTCAGTTGAAAACTTTACCTATTCAGGTTTTACTACATCAGCTACTACTGCAGCTGATGGAACTTATTCAATTACCTTACCTGCTGATGCAAACGGAAAATTGTTGTATAACTTTTATGTTGAGGATTTTAGCGAACCAGCACAGGTAATACTTGCCAACAGCGTGAATGGTGTATCTACAAATGGTGCTGGTAAAGGAACCCAAACTGTTGCTGCTCTATTTGGTGTAAATTGGAATAATTCTAATTATCCCTCATCTGGCAACAGTACCTTACCAGTTTATGGTGTATTTTCTGATCCCACAGCTACTCTAACCCCTGCTGTATTGGATGTTAAACTTTATAATGCCAATACCGTAAATAGTGTTCAGGTTAATTCTGCAGGAACAGGATATTCTAGCGGTAGGGATGTTCTAATTATGAATTCTGCCAATGCGGATGAATATGCAATTGCAAGGATAACTTCTACTGCTAATGGACAAATATCTGGATTTAGTATGCAAGATTATGGTTCCATGTTTAGTACGGTGCCATCTGTAGATCTTTCATTGCAGCAAAAGGCTGCTTCTGTCACTTATACAAATGATGGAGACGGTATTGTGGAAGCGTCTGATTTTACTTTCCCTGATCGTGGGTTGTTTTTGACAACTAAGCTTACAATTACTTTACCCGCATCATCTGGAACTGGTGCAATTTTAACTATAAATACAGGTTCTGGTTATGCCAAGGAATATAAAACTGGATTTTCTGCAGGAAATTATTTGGGTATTAACAGTATAGGTGTAACTGCTGGTGGAACAGGCTACACGGTAAGTGGACCATGTACTATTTCTGTTGATGGTGGTCAAGCCACTGCAGCTAG
>DYPF01000295.1 GCA_020720105.1 Chloroherpeton thalassium | reverse complement strand
AAGGGGATTTCTCTTGCTATGGGCGAGTGGATAGGGCTTGTTAATGCGGATGATTATTTAAATAGTGATAGTGTTGAAATTGTGTTGAGGGCATGCTACAAAAATCAAAATTGTATGTTTTTATATGGGAAATTACATTATTTTGATGATAATGGATATTCAAAGATTATTGGAAAGAAAATTAAGTCTAAGCTTGAGATGATTTTGTTTGGTAGATTTAATCATCCAACTTGCTTTATTCATAAAAGTGTTTATCAGGCATTGGGAACATTTGATACTAAATATAAAATAGCAGCAGACTATGAATTTGGAATTCGATGTTGGGTTAATAGTGTTAAATTTTGTTTTATAAATAGCACTATATCCAATTTTAGACTTGGTGGTGCGAGTAGTAATTTGCTTAAAAACCAAAAAGAGCGAAATCAAATAAGAAAAAAATATCTTCACATACCTATAATTTCAGATTTATTATTTTATGTAATTGTGGTAAAAAATATTGAAAGGTTTAAAAATGAGACGATTTTTTAAAAAAATGTATAGTCTTCAAAAGATATTTATCCCGCCTCGATTTGGTTTTATCTACAATGAGTTTAAAGATTTGCAGTTCAGCATGCTTGATGTTGGTTGTGGAAACAACTCGGCTCAACTAGCCAAAAAATGGTTTAAAAATGTAAGATACTACGGTTTGGATAATGGTGTTTTTTTTAATGAACAAGAAGACTTTGAGCTCATGGAGATATTTTATGATAAAGATTTAACCAGAGATGCTTTGGATGATATCCCTTCCGATTTTTTTGATGTAGCACTCATGAATCATGTTATTGAGCATTTGCCAAATGGAATTTCCATTATTGGGGAAATAGCTAAAAAAATTAAACCGAATGGCATAATATATATAGAATATCCATCCGTCAACTCATTATCTGCTCCAAATATGCCAAATGCCGGCAATCTTAATTTTTCAGATGATCTGACTCATGTAAGACTTTATGGTTTGGTTGAAGTTTGTAATGAGTTGCTATCAAATGGTTTTGTAATTATTCGTGCCGGAGTTAGGCGTAGGCTTACAAGGATTATATTGTTGCCACTTTTTTTAATCTTAGGATTATTGAGAGGCAGATACTCTGTTGTTTTTTGGGATTATTATGGTGTGGCGGAATATATTTATGCAAAAAAGAAGTAATTTAAGCAAAGAAATTGCTTTGATAGCAGTTTCTTATTTCCCAAATGTTTTTATGTTGGGTAGTAATCTTAAAAGGTATTCTGATGAAGTTGGTCTCATAGTTTTGGTTGATAATACAGAAAGAGATAAAGTTAATTTAGATCTATTGACAGAGATTAATAACTTAAAAGTCATTTATAACAATGAAAATTTAGGAATTGCAAAAGCACAAAACATTGGATATGAATATGCTATCCGTCAGGGCTATAAATTTTTTGTTGAGTTGGATCAAGATACTGATTTGCCAGATGGTTATTTTGATAAAATTATAAATTCATACATAAGCTTAAAAAAAATATATCAGAATGTTGGGGCAATATCCCCTCTTCCTATTGACAAAGATACCAACGAAAGCTATTCAAATTTAAATATTTTTCATTCTTTTGAACAAGTTGAAGCTGTTCAGAGTTCCGGAATGCTTGTTGAAAAAAGCGTGTATGTATCTGTGGGACCAAAAGAAGAAGATTTATTTATTGATTTGGTAGATTGGGAGTGGTGCTGGAGAGCAAAGACAAAAGGATTTGGCATATATAGGGACAATACAATTGTGGTTAAACATAAATTAGGAGACGGATATTTTAAGTATTTAGGCTTTAGGGTCGGAATAGCTTCACCAATTAGAAATTATTACCAATTAAGAAATGCTTTATATTTACTTGGAAGAAATTATGTCCCCATCAAGTGGAAGATTAAGAGGATATTCATTATTCTTCTGAAACCAATCATATATTTGATATTTTTGAGTCAAAAATTACTAAGGATAAAATATACTTATATGGCTTTACATGATTATTTTATTGGAAAAGTGGGCAAAATATAGATGCAAATTAATGGGGCGTTGCTATTTGCTTATGTAGTTTGTATTGAAAAGAGCAATATTCCTTGAATTTTTCAGTATTGATGTCCATCTACTACAAAGAGAAAGCCGAATATTTCGATAGGGCTATGCAGAGCATCTGGGATGAGCAAACCGTCAAGCCGAATGAAATTGTATTGGTCGAAGATGGAAAGCTCACGGACGAACTATATGACTCAATACATAGATGGAAGGGCGAATTGGGAGATATGTTCAGAACTATACGGCTTGAAAAAAATGCAGGTCTTGGTGAAGCGTTCAGAAAGGGCATGGAGCAATGCAGTTTTGAATGGATAGCCCGTATGGATAGCGATGATATTGCTTTGCCGAATCGTTTTGAGATGCAGATGGAGTATCTGAATGAGCATAGCGATCTTGATGTTTTGGGTGCTGCAATCGCTGAGTTCTCAGATGAGGCAACTAGCCCTTCAGGATACAGAAACCCCCCACGAATACACAGTGAAATTCTCAAGTTTGCCAAATATCGTAATCCTATGAATCATATGACAGTGGTGTTTAGGAAAAGTTCAGTTATCGCAGCCGGCGGCTATCTGCCAATGATATTTTTTGAGGATTATTATCTGTGGATACGAATGATTCTTGGAGGATCAAAGTTTTACAATATACAAGATACTTTGGTCAATGCGCGAGCCGGATATGGGCAGCTTGAGAGGCGGAGCGGTCTTGGGTATATGAGGGCAGA
>DYPF01000294.1 GCA_020720105.1 Chloroherpeton thalassium | reverse complement strand
TTGCTACAAGACCAAAGCTATTAACCCCCGCTAGCGCGGAAATGCTTTCCGTGCCCAGTTGCATAATAATCATCAACAACTCCAAAACCCATTTACAAAAATTCTTACATTTGATTAAATTTTATCACCAAAGTGGTTTGATAGTTAAAATGGGATAGCGGTTTGATTGCATTCGTTGAAAAAGTTAGGCTAAAAAATGGATTTAAATGTATGATAATCAGAAATATACTATGCACGGATTGCAAACCTGTCTAACTGCGTTGCAAGGTAGATCCGCGCCAGCGGAGGTTGCAATTGTTTACATGAAATGGAAATAGGATGCGACTGCTTTAAATAAACAAAAAATTATTTTTAATTTATTTTGTTGATATACGATTAGAAAAATATTATATTTGTCAACGATCTTAAAATTAGAAACAATGAAAAACGCAATTTATTTTCTATTTATCTCGGCAATAATATTGTCAATAGTATTTGGTTGTCAAAAATCGAAACAAATTGATAATCCACAGTCTATTGTGCTTAAAGACACCATTTTTATTCACGATTCCATAATCGTATCCGATACAATTTTTCTTATTGACAGTATCATCTTTTCGGATACCATCGTTTTGTATGATACTATTTATGTTCAGGATACTTCAGAATTTGATTATCTTTTTAAACATTATGAGTTAGATGTTTATGAAGTATTGTTCTATACATTAGAGAAACAAAAAAGCGGTTACCAAATCTGTAAGATGCTAAGTAATTCACATTCAATTGATATCCAAATGAGTGGGTTGCTGTCATATCCTGTTTGGGCGCAAGAATCTAAAAATTTCTATTTTGCAAATTTATCAAATGGTGATATTTCTATGCGTAAGTATATTGACGAACAAACATATACAGATTCTGTAGTTCTTTCTTCGCAGAAGCAAAAGCAGTTTTTGTGGTATCACGAATTCTTGAAAGTATTTCTATATCAAAGTAACAATTCCCTCGGTAATAGCAGCATATTTCTTTTGGATCCAATAACCGGAGAAGAAAAACTATTATCTGATGAAAACTATGATGTTAGGAACGCAGTAAGCAGTAAAGTTGATGATTGGATATATTATTCTAAGAAAGTAAATGAAATTCGCAGTATTTATAGGATAAAATCAAATGGTTGTTGTGAAGAACTGGTTTTTTCTCTCGACAACTACAACCTTCATACATTTAATGTAAGTGCAGATGGTAAATTTCTTATAACACCAAAATATAATGACGGTAAAGGGTTTATTGTTTTCTATGATATTGAAAGACACCAAGTCATTCGCGATGTTGAGTTACCTGTTGAAGGTTATCCACTATATGCTTCAATTTCAGATGATAATAAAGCGGTTTTCTTTGTTAATGGAGTTGCGGATTCTTATACATCGCCCCGAAATATATTTAGAATGGCTTTAGATAGAACCCAGCTTTTTCAGCTCACTAATTATGAGAATTATTTAGCAGGAAGGCCTTTGGTCAGGTTGCATTAATTGTTCGTCTGGTTTAAATCCCTATATATGCTTTTTAAAGCATCATCGCTATTCATTTTATTAATCAATTCAACAATAGCTCGCCTGCCGTTTTTGCCCTGTTCTTCCCGAATTTCTGGATGTGTGGATAATTTCGTTATATGGCTAATAAACTCAAAATGAGAATTATATATAAATCCACAATCGCTGCTTTCGATAAGTTCACGCTGTGGCTTACAGTTTGATCCTATTATTGGTTTTCCCCCAGACATATATTGAAATATTTTATTAGCAACACCGGATTCGTGCTGAGGATTAACATGAAATGGTGCCAGACAAATGTCGATTATGTTTAAATAGGATGGAAGACTACTCAGACTAATCCACGGTATATATTTAATGCTATCTTTAATTTGATCATCAAATATCATATCGTAAAATTTTTGATTGTCAGCCTTGTCAATAGGACCAATTATTAAAAATGCAAGTTTTAACCCATTGTTTACAAGTTCTTTATATGCTTTCAAGGCATCGAAGATTCCTCTTCTTTCGGCAATTGCACCAAAATAAAAAAGTGTTGTATCTATAGAAATTCTCTGTAAATCTTTGTCAATTCCGAATTCATTGAATTCCACTAAATCAATAATATTTGGATAGACAATAATCTTTTTCGAACC
The DNA here is from genome assembly GCA_020720105.1 of Chloroherpeton thalassium. GTDB lineage: Bacteria > Bacteroidota > Ignavibacteria > Kapaibacteriales > UBA2268 > GWF2-33-9. Next base: position 625 of record DYPF01000294.1, on the reverse strand, counting down.
CAAACTTTTGTGTTTTTTAGATAGTAAATCCTGAAAATCTTCACTAAGAACAATTATTATATCCGCATAATTCAAATACTTTTCTTCTTTTTTTTCCCATAGCTTAGGTTGAGCCAGGATGTTTCTGAACCATCCTTTCGCCCAATTATATGTTAAGACCGCGGCTGGATAATTTTCATGCAAGTCTAATATCAGAGCACAGTTTTTTTTCGCTTTAATAATGCCGTCTTTACTTGCCTTTGACATATACAAGTCGTGAGCATGAAGTACATCAATTTTGTTTTTCTTGATAAATTTGCTTATCCTTTTACTCCATAAAAAATTGTAAATTGGTATTGTATTGTTTATTACGAAAAGAAAATTTTTTATAAAACGATTTATGTGTATTCTTTCTATTGCAATATCTGATCTTTCAGGGTATTTAATACCGGTATACCCAAAACATAAAACGCTAATATTATAGCCCTCACTCTTAAGCACTTTAACTTCTTTATTAACTCTTATATCATTATTAAACTCATTATCAACAACAATTCCTATTTTCATTTATGGAGTCATTTTTTTATTGAAGCAAACATAAAATATTTATCCCAATTTCCGGTTGGTTCTTTTTGCAGATTATTTC
>DYPF01000293.1 GCA_020720105.1 Chloroherpeton thalassium | reverse complement strand
GTTAACATTTTGTAGCCTCCATTTGCCCTTTTGACGGTTTCGCGGGCGCGAAACCACGGTAAAAGGGCAAACGGGGGCTACAAGTTGCCTTAGAAACAATTTAAAAAATACAAAATATTTTAATATATAATTATTTAACAGCTTAATTTGTAATACCATGAAAAAATATTTTTTGATAATAATTCATCTTATTTTAACAATTATTTGTTCTTCACAAAATGAAAATAATATCTGGGAATATCCTATTAAACCAGGTACTGAAAACTGGAAATTGTTAAAAAATAATAGTGAAAAGATTAATGCGTGTAAGATTCCAGATGCAATATTAAAATCGATACAAACCAAAGAGCTTTTGTCAATATGTATTTCTTATCCTCTTTTTATGGATGTAATGGCTTTTAGTTCTGTTCAAAGTGGAATTGATAAATTAAAAATTGATTTTAATGGAATAAATGAATTGTTTAATCGTCATGATTTTAAAGATGTTACAATAAGGTATTATGAAGATTTGGATTTATCATTTTTTGACTCCAATTTGAGTATTGAGGATAAATGGGAATTTTCTTTTAAAGTAATGGCCTTAGAATTAATAATGTCCCAAAATGAGTTTTGTTTAAATCTTAACAACGTTGAAAGAAAGAACCTGATAAAAATCCTTCTTAATAAATACAATGCAAAAACAGATAAAAAAGTATTCGATGAAATAAGTAAAATGACAATTTGTTTTGCTATTGGCAGAATTATAAAAAGTGATGCAAATAGTGTCAATTACTTCACAACCACCGAAGTATATGAAAGTGATTTTATAAATTTTGGAAGTTTTAGAAAAGTTGACATAATTCCAAAGATATTATTCAAAGCTAATAAATTCATTAAATAATTAGACCAATGAAAAAAATATTATTAGTTATTCCATTTTTACTATTTTTATCATGTGATAAAGAAAGTATATCTATTTGTGGTTGTGACAAACCAGAAGAAGAACTTCAATGGCTTAAGGAATTAATTCAAAAAGCAGATACTGATACTACTGGTAATTATATTGGTACCATCTTTCTTGAAGAATATAATGATGAATATATCTTTTTTACCGATATGGCAATGGGGAGCGGCGGCTTAATGGGATATTGGTTTGATTGTGAAGGAAATAGGATATATCCTGAACCTGCAAAAACTCAAATAAAAAAAATAATTTATTCAAATACGAAATTGATTAATCATTAAAACGATGAAAAATATTCTTTTAATTATAATTGTATTGTTTTGCACTCAATTCACATATTCCCAAGATACTCAAAGTAATGTTAGGACTCCAAAGAACAGCATAGTTACTGCTTGGATTACATCGGAATCAAGTACTGAAGCAAGATCAGGATGGGATAATTATTGGAAAACTCGTTATCCATCAAATGAAGCTATTACAACATATGATGGTTACAGCTCGACACGTAGATTTAATTGTCACGGTTATGCTTGGTATATGGTATCAGATGAAGGCTCTGGATTGAATGATCCAAGGTGGATCGGCTATCAATATACAACAGATGAAGATATCTATATGTCTGATGGAAGCTATATTAAAGTAGCAAATGAAATGTTCCCTGGAAAAGTATCTTGGTCAAGTGGAGATCATTCTGCAATAACAACTGATGTTCCGGGAAAGTTTATTTCAAAATGGAATGAATGGCCTCTGATGAAACATGATTGGGATGATACACCTTTTGGGACGACAAATTTAAAGTATTATGTTTCAACGAATATTACAGGGAATTCATCTGTTCTTTGCTCAGGGGCAACAAGATCATTTTCGGTGAGAACAATTCCTGATGCTGGATACGATTGGAGTGTTGGGCCTGGATTGAGTTTAAACAATGATGGTATACCTGAAGTAATAGTATCATCATCTATTTCATATTCAGGGCCAACTTGGATTGAAGTTAAAATAACAAGTCCTTTAAGTGGAGGATTAAATGACATAAAAACTTCCAAAAGGATAAACTTTTGGATAGGTAAGCCCCAAATAACTTCTCAGACCCCGTTGGCATATTATTCAAGTGGTGTATACAATTCAGTTTGCAATTCCCAAACATATATAACCAATATGACAATTTCAGGGGCATCAAATGCATCCTGGTCAAGAATTGCTGCAAACCCAAGTAATACATCATGGTATCAAACAGGCAATAATGTAAGTTTCTATTTCTGGGCAATAAACCAAACTGCTGTTTTCCGGATTTCTTCATCGAATACATGCGGAACAACGAGTTATGACTTTGGTTTTAAATCAATAACCTGTGGAACTAATCCCTGTGATCCTGTTTATACAATAGCCCCAAACCCTGCTATCGACCAATCTACTATTATCATTAACATTCCAGCTCCATGCGATCAGCTCATGAAGCAGTCAAGTAGTTTTAACGGGTATATAGCTGTTTATGACAATCATGGTACCCTTAAAAAGAAGACAAATTATAAAAACTACGGTAATGTTGAACTTGACCTGACTGATTTAAATAATGGGCCGCACTTTATCGAAATTTATGATGGCAAATCTATTCAGAAAAAGACAATCTTGATCCAAAAATAAACTTGTTTCTAACACGCGTTAGCCGTCCATGCCGCATGAAAGGGCTGTACGAAATAGAAAGTTCAGTGAAAATGCGGCACAGGCAGCTAGCGCTATTAGTTGTGCTTAATTTTTAATAAAAAACAGTGTTATAATGAAAACTATATGTAAGATATTGATTATTATATTTTTTGGTTTTGTTTTAAGGACTTTATCAAGTTG
>DYPF01000292.1 GCA_020720105.1 Chloroherpeton thalassium | reverse complement strand
GTCCTTTGGTGGGTCTCTCATCTGTCCGGTATTTTTATTTAACTTGCCCATAACGTAAAGTGCTTGGCGACGGTGGTCTTTGCGGCTTGCGTAGTGGAAGCGGCGAAGCCGCTGGAACGAAGCAAGCTGCAAAGCCCACTGGTCGCCCAAGCTAATGTTAAGTGTGTTAATAGTCTCGTTTCAACATTATTTTATTAACGAGTTCATTTAATAATTTCTCATTTCCTTCATTACCAGTTATTTCTGCAATTAATTCTTCTACGGTTTTTCTTTCAAGCGAAGAGAATTGTTTTTCAGAATACTGTTTTTCTATCGTGTCAAAAGTGAAAGCATTGTAACCTGCTTTTTTCGCTTTTTCAAATTCTGCATCACGTTCTGCCCAAATCTTTTCTCTAAGGATTTGGTATTCTGTTAATATCTTTTCTATTCGTTCTTTCATAATTTATTGATTTCTTGGTAAATAAACTTTATTTCCTTTACTGTTTATCATGTAACGACCACCACGAGGACCAGTATAAACTTTGGGTTTATATTGTTCATATAACTCGGCAGCTCTCAAATCGCTACAAATTTGTTCGTAAGGTGTAATGTCAATAGAAGTTCCATATTGTCTGGCCGTTTTAAAATGACCACAAACCTCATTTATCTGTGTTTGAGTTAATTTATAACACTGTCCTGTAAAAATACACCAATCACCAGCATTTACATTATTTTTCCTATTCTCACTATCATAATGCTTTAATTTTGTTATAGCCAACAAGGCGTTCAAATCAGGATTAGTATTATCAATCGACAATTCTTTTTCCATTGAAGCGACCGCATTTTTCATGTCTCCTTGTGCATAATAAATTTTTGATTTAAGTTTCAAAAATTCTGGATTGTTTGGCTCTTTTTCAATAGCTTTATTTATTGAAATTAAAGCATTATTAAGTTTTTCATTATCTTTTGTAAAATTTAAACCTTGTTCGTTAGGTTCAAAAACTTTCAATCTTGCATCAAAGAACCATGCAAAACTATTATTCTGTTCTACACTTAGATATTTTTGAACAAGTTGTTTAATCTCTGTCTGATTATTTAAATAACTGTAATTGTATAAAATTTCAGATTTAAATAACAAGTAATCATTGTTAGTTTTGTTTAATTCAATAGCTTTATTAATATCTTCAAGTGCGTAATTATACTCTCCAACACTTAAAAATTCAATTGAACGGTTGTAATAATTGCCTGCTGTCGGGTTTGCTTCAATTTTTCCTGTCAAATTTTTTAAAGTTTCATTATCTTCCAATAAGCTATTAACAGATGCGTCTTTTACACATCTAACGGACAAGTAGTTTCCAATTCCTGTTTTATCTCTTACTATTGATTTAAATTCATCACTGAAAACTCTCATAATTCCATTAACTTCATCAGCTTTACTGCTTGTCCAATATTGACCATTTTTATTTATTGCAGAAAAACTTTTATCTCTTTGACTACCAACGCCTGCGTATTTTGCATAAAACATAATATCGCTACTTTCAATTAAGTTTTTTCCAATCTCTTGGTCTTCACCACGGGGTTGAAATCCTAAAATGTCAATATCTTTTTCAGGCATTCCTAATTCTTTTTCTAAAATCTTCCATTCGTTGTCTGATGGTAAATACCAACCTGTTGGACAACATTCAATTGCAGCCGAATATGTATAATGTCGTCCAATCATACTTTCCCACTGTTCTCCAACTGTAATACTGTTTGTGTGTTTGTAATATAAATTTTGTGCAAACCATATTTGATTTCCGATTTTAACTGTTTGATAGATAACATTATCTCTTTTATCAAAAGTAAAACCCAACTTTTTGTTCCCTGATTTATAACTGTATTCCTCCGTTAAGGTTTCGATTGCTTTTATTAAATTTGGGTCAGTAATTCCCAATTTTAAAAATGTTCTAAAATCATCAATTACAACAAATAACCATGGTGTTTCTCCAAATTTCACATCTAAATTGTTTGTGTAAATATCAATAGCTTTGTCATAATTGTTAGTAAATAAATAAGCATGAGCTAAATTCCCTTTTACATAGCTTTCTGTATAAGAGTTTGGTTTTTCCTCTAATAATTTCATGGCTTGTTCCAAATTCGTAAGGGCTGAATTAAATTCCTTGTTTTTAAGCTGATACCATGCTAAACTATTTAATAAATCTGGATTTTTTTTGTCTTTGTCAAGGTCTTCCTTTGCGATGCTAATTGCTTTGTTAAAATCTCCTACTTCATCATAAAAAACAATTCCTTTTCTAATCATTGTTCTACGATTATCTCTTGAAAATATAATTTCAATGTGATTATTATCAATTATACGCATATAGTAATCCATCATACTTTTATATACGTTTTCCTCTACAAATGAAAAGGTCAAAGGTTGATTTCCAGGCAATGGTATTTTATAACTCGAATTACTTCCTGTAATTTCCATTGTTTGCCAGACCTTTCCGCTTGGGTCTGTGTAATTTGTAGAATATCCTTTTTCTGGATACATCCATTCTCCGTTAATGTTTATTTGTGCAAATCCTGTTATGCTTAACAAAACGAAAAGATTTACAAGAGAAAATTTTAAATATTTCATTCTACTTATTTTAATTCGGTTAAAAACTGTTTTCGTAAAGTCGTGTCTGTTCATGATTTTTATTTTTTAATTGCACTTAACGATTGTGTATATACTATTGTTCAATTTATTCTTTTTTCGTCAATTGCCGATATATTTTTTAATTCGACAAGTGCTATGTTGTTGATATAATGTTGATATATTCAGTTCGAATA
>DYPF01000040.1:7286-16849 GCA_020720105.1 Chloroherpeton thalassium | reverse complement strand
GGATAATTATTTATAAAGTGATTGCAATAAAGAGATTATGTTTTTTGATTGAGAATTATATGTGTAGTTGGGTTGGTTTTGTTGTATATTCGATTTATAGTAGTCCAAATTATTGATTATTGATGCAAGTTTCTCTTCAATTTGAGAAGGCTTCATTTCTATTGGAACAATCTCCCCAATTTTTGTTGAATTTACGAAATCAGTCATTGCAGGCAAATCACTCACTAAAACCGGCAAACCAGCAAGCAAGTATTCAAATAACTTGTTCGGAAAAGCCAAGGTGTACGAGAAAGAAATAGGCTCGATTAAACTAAGTCCAATATCTGCAGATGCAGTAATGCTAAGTAATTGATTATACGGAACTTGATTGTGTAAATATACTTTGTTTTCTAACTTTTCCTCTTTGATTATTCTTGTAATTTCAGATTTATAAGTTCCCTCTCCAACCAAAACAATGACAAATTTATCTGTTGTTTTGAGAAACTTAAGAGTTGGTAAAAGCCCTCTTCCCTCTAATATCACTCCTTGATAAATAAGCACAAATTTGTCCGATGGAATATTATACAAATCCCTCAAATAATTGGTTTTAACTATTGGCTGAATATTTGGCAAGTTCTTAATTATATGATAATTATGTTGTGTTTGGAAATAGTCAGATAAGTATTTAGCGTCTAATTCGCCACTAACAACAATATCTTTGACTTTGCGGATGTTAATTTTTTCGAGAAATGACCAAACCTTTTGTTTTAAGGAATTTTTGGATAATGTGCCAAGAGCAGAGAAAATCTCGCGAGAATCGTAAATAACTTCGGAGTCTTTGGGTTTTATCAAGTTGGCTATAACTAAGGAGTATAAATCTGAGGCAAAGTAAATTTTTGACTTTACGAGATTATGTTTCTTTCGTGAAAATCTAAGGAATTTGAACCAATTGAATAAGAATCTTGAATGTTGATTTACTTTAAAAATCAAGTTTGGGATATTGATTATTTCAACAGAATTGGAAATTGAGATTGTAGCGATTTTTAAATTATTATTACGATTGAATTCTATGAAATTCGAACTACGAGCATCATTAGTTAAATCGGAAAAACTTATCACACATAAATCAAAATTATTCATTATGTGTTCCACCATTATTAGTTAAATTTGTAATGATAAGTACTTCTTAATATGCCACGAGCATTAAAACGTTCTTTGAAATAAATCAAGTTTAGTGATGGAGTCATTGGGTCATCAGCTTTTGTATCTTGGGATACGCCAATATCCACCCATTCATAGCCATTTTCGATTGCCCATCTAACTGTCTCATAATTAATAAGATACACTGGTTTCAGGTGTTCGTATTCATAAAGCAACATATTGTAAAAACACAGTACTACTTTTTTGTTAGCCAAGAAAAGCCAAGAACCGCCAATTGGAATTTCGCCATAATAAACCATATTCAATATCAAATTGTCGGGCATCAACTTCTGTAATTTCAGCATATCCTCAAGTGAATGAGTTGGCTTAGCATTATGTTTGGCTTTATTAGTCAAAAGAATTTGATTAAATGTTTCGTAATCCTGACTGGGTTTGATTGTGATTAAATTATCTCTTTGGATTTTATGAATTGCTTTTCGTGCAGTTTTATCAAAATGTTGTAAAAAATCATCACCAATTTTCAAATCAATAGCATGCGAAATATAATGCAATTCAAAATCAAATTTTCGATAAAGCATCGCATACTCTATATGTTGTGAGTAATTAATTGAATATATTAGTGGCGGTGGTATAAGATATGCATCAACTATACCTTTGGCACGGCAAAACTCCATAAAAGCATCAACAATTTCCAGAGATAACTCAAATGATATATCATTTGTTACTATCGAGCCATAACTTGCACCTGTTGGAGACCAGAAAGTTCTTCCGTCATCTTTTAATCCGCCTGGCAAAACAGCAATTAATTTGTTATTTATAAAGAATAGTAAATGATAAAAATTAAATCTTCCTGGAGTGTGATAATCTAAAAAATCTTGTTTATGGAACATAGTTCCATTATTGGAATTATCAACAAAGCTATCCCAAATACTCCTGTATTCGGTATTATATTCAACTATTTTAATATCAGACATATAAAAAATTAACTAAAAAAGTAAGATATAAATTATAATAAGCTATTTGCAATATCTTCGCCAAACTTACGAGCTTCTTCCAATCTGGCGTCATCCGGAGCCCATAAACATTTGAATACAGGCAAATTTACATCATAACCAGCATTCTTCAATTTTTCTGAAATATTATCAATGGGTTTGGGGCTCCAACCATAAGAACCAAAAACAGCAGCTTTGGTATTTGTAGGATCGATATTCACAATTTCTTCCAAAATGCCTGCAACTGAATTCAATATTCCATTATTTACTGCTGGCGAGCCAACAACTATTCCTTTAGAACGAAATACATCTGTTATTATGTTACTCGAATCCGATTTAGAAATATTGTGCAAAACAGTAGCAATGCCCTTATTAGCTCGGTGAATTCCCTCATTAATTGCAGTAGCAATCTTTTTAGTATTGCCATACATCGAGTCGTAGATAATTGTAATTTGATTCTCTAACTCGGCATTAGTCCATTTTTTATATAAATCAAGAACATTTTGTATATATTTTTGCCAAACAACACCGTGAGCAGGGCAAATTACATCAATTTTCAAATTCATCTGAATCAATTCATCTATTTTCTTTGCTGCTTTTTTATTATAAGGAGAAATGATATTTGCATAATATTTTTCTGTTTCGGCAAATAAATCGCATTCATTTACTAAACTATCAAACATTTTGGCATCTGCAAAGTGTTGACCAAACACATCACTTGAAAATAGTATATTTTCTCCTGAAAGATAGAACATCATCGTATCGGGCCAATGCATCATTGGCGCCTCGATAAATGTAATTTCTTCTTCGCCTATTGAAATCTTTTGTCCATTTTTGACAATTACAAAATTCCAATCTTTGTGATATTGTCCTTTTAGAGCTTTAGCTCCACTATTTGTACAATAAATAGGAGTATTAGGAATAATCTCCATCAATTGATTTATCGCTCCACTATGGTCTGGTTCGCTATGATTGATAATTATAAAATCAATTTTGTTTAAATCAATCGTTTTCTTTAAATTTTCAATAAATTCATTTGCAAACGGAGTATATACTGCATCTACAAGTACATTTTTGTCACTTTGGATTAAATATGAATTATAAGTGCTCCCGTAATTTGTGGAAATTTGGTCCCCATGGAAATTTCTTAACTCATAATCTAATTTGCCTACCCAAGTAACTTTATTTGAAACTTTAATATTCATAATATTTATCTTGTTTTTCTATGTAAATTTTAGTTTAATTCTGATTGTGGAATTTTAATTTTTTCATTTATTTCCATTACTTCATCTACGGCAATGCTTCCTTCGATTGGAGTATATATAAAAGTGAGTTTATCCTCACCTTCTATCAAATCACCAGTTGCAGCATAACCCTCAGTGAATAAACCACGAATTATTGCATCTGCTAATTCATCTTCGACATATTTCTGCAAGGCTCTTTTAAGTGGACGAGCACCATAATTATTATTGAAACCTTTATCAACTAAAAAGTTCTTTGCTTCTTGGGTTAATATTAATTTCTGTTGATTATCATTCAATCGTTTCAACATATCGGCAAGTTGAATATCAATAATATGATGAATACTATCTTTGGTTAATTTATGGAAAATAATCATATCGTCAATTCTATTTACAAATTCTGGATTGAAAAGCTTCTTTACAGAATCATCAATAGTTGACTTCATATTTTCGAATTCATTCTTTACGGAACCATCAGAGAAGCCAATCTTGCCGCCTGCTTTCACATCGCGAGTGCCAACATTGGAAGTCATAATCAAAATTGTATTCTTGAAATCTACTTTCCTGCCTAAACCATCAGTTAAAATACCGTCATCAAATACTTGAAGCAAGATATTGAACACATCTGGATGAGCTTTTTCAATTTCGTCAAGAAGTACGATTGAATATGGTTTACGGCGAACCTTTTCGGTTAATTGCCCGCCTTCTTCGTAGCCAACATATCCTGGAGGTGCTCCCACCAGTCGTGATACCGAAAATTTTTCCATATATTCACTCATATCAATGCGAACAAGCGAATCTTCAGAATCGAACATTACTCTCGACAAAGCTTTTGCAAGTTCAGTTTTACCAACGCCAGTTGGACCCAAGAACATAAACGAACCAATTGGTCGCTTAGTATCTTTCAAGCCCGACCGGGCGCGTCGTATTGCTTTTGCTAATGCTTCGATGGCTTCGTCCTGTCCAACAACTAATTTCTTTAAATCTTCTTCGAGGCTTAAGAGTTTATTTTTCTCTGTTTGGGCAATTTTATTCATTGGAATACCAGTCATCATCGAGACAACATCTGCTACATCTGTTTCGAAAACAGGGAAAGACTTTTTAGCAATTGCTGCTTCCCATTCCAAATTAGCAAGTTCTAAATTTTCTTGAGATTTCTTTTCTAAATCTCGCAGTCTTGCAGCTTCCTCAAAATTTTGCAATTTTATTACTTCTGTCTTCAATTTTTTAATATCAGCTATTTGCTTTTCAATTTTTGTAATTTCAACAGGCACATCTATATTTGCCAAATGCACTCTCGAACCCGCTTCGTCCAATACATCTATAGCCTTATCTGGAAACATTCTATCTGTAATATAACGTTCGGAATATTTTACACAATATTCCAATGCTTCGGTAGTATACGCCACATTATGATGCGTTTCGTAATTATCTTTGATATTTGCAAGAATTTTCAAGGTTTCATCTGCCGATGGTGGTTCCACAAGAATTTTCTGAAATCTTCTTTCTAATGCACCATCTTTTTCGATATATTGTCGGAATTCGTCAAGAGTGGTTGCACCAATTACCTGAATTTCGCCTCGTGCCAATGCTGGTTTGAACATATTTGATGCGTCCAAAGAACCCGAAGCTCCACCCGCACCTACAATTGTATGCAATTCATCAATAAATACAACTACGTGACGTGCTTTTTCTAATTCATTCAGCAAAGCTTTCATTCTTTCTTCGAACTGACCGCGATATTTTGTTCCAGCAACAAGTGAAGCCAAATCTAATTGAACTATTCTTTTGTCGAGTAATACTCGTGAAACTTGTTTTTGGACAATTCGCAATGCTAATCCTTCAACAATTGCAGTCTTGCCTACTCCTGGCTCACCAATTAAAACAGGATTGTTTTTCTTTCGGCGTGCCAATATTTGGCTAAGTCGTTCAATTTCCTTCTCACGTCCAATTATTGGGTCTAATTTGTTTTCTGCTGCTAATTTTGTTAGATCGCGTCCAAAATTATCCAATACGGGCGTTTTCATCTTATCTGTACTTGATTTATGAGATGGATTTTTGTGCATACTTCCAGTAGCAGGTCGGTATGGTGGCTCTTGAACATCTTCATCATCAGTTTCTCCCATTAATATTGCATCAAGAATTTTAGTTGCTTGTTCGTATTCTATATGGTATGCTTTAAAAATTACGTGAGTTTCATTATTTGGTTCGCGTAGCAAAGATAACAGCAAGTGTTCTGTTCCAACAATATTTGCTTTATATAATTTTGCTTCGAAAGAGGCTAAATGCAATACTCTGCGAGCTTCTGGTGATAGCGGTAAAGGTTTTTCCAAATCACGAGGTCTGCCCGGGATTAGTATTTTATTTAATGATTCTAATATATCACTTGGGTTTACTCCTAACCGTTCGATTATCCTTATTGCCATACTATCTCCACTTCTTACGATACCTAAAAGCAAGTGATTTGAGCCAATGGCTTGATGTCCGAGTCGGTTAGATTCTTCTTTAGAAAAAACTAATACTTCATTTAATCTTTCAGAAAATTGTCCATTCATTAATGAGCCTATTTGATTAAGGTGTTGTTTATTTTGTTCAGATTTTTTTATTTCTGATTATTGCAAGTCAAAAATTACTTTTTATTTCTAATTTCATTTAATACTAATGCTGCGAGCTTCAGGTCGAATTGTGTGGTTATCTTGATATTTAATTCGGAACCTTCCACAACAAAAACTTTATATCCAGCAAATTCTGCTAACTGCGAGGAATCGCTACCAGTATAGTTTACATTCCTTGCTTTGGTATAAGCTGTAGTGATGATTTCCTTCCAAAAACACTGAGGAGTTTGACTGATTGCAATTTTATTTCTTTGTATTGTTTTTACTATTTCAGATTTTGCATTTACTTCTTTGATTGGGTCTTTTGGCATTGTGCCAAGAACAACCGCACCATAATCTTCTGTTTGTTCAATCAATTTCTTAATTGTTTTAGCCTCTACAAATGGTCTAACAGAATCGTGAACCATTACTATTTCTGTTTCTTCTAAAACAGTTGATTGCAATGCATTGTATACCGAATCTTGACGTTCTCTTCCACCAACAACAATGTCTTTTACTTTTGGCAAATTGTATTTTGCTATAAGTTCTTTGGTGTAAGTAAACCATTCGCTATGCACAGGAATAATTATTGACTCAATTTCTTCGAGAACTGAAAATGCTTCAATTGTATGAATTATTATTGGCTTGCCGTCTAATTCTATAAATTGTTTAGGAAGATCGCCTCCGAATCTTTCGCCTTTACCACCTGCTGTTATGATAACTGAAACTTTCATAATCTAATTTCTTTCATTAATTAATAATACTAATAAACGAAATTATACTTAAAATATTCATTTATGGTGAAAATAATTTAGGATTAATTAGGTCGTTTGCCGAGTTTCTTGGCATAAGAGACAGCAATTCTCAACTCTGGCAAGGTGATTTCTGATTCAATCCTACTTCGGATTTGACTTAACCTCATTGCTGGATGACGATTTATAATTTTGCTTACACTGGAAAGTAATTCAGTTGAAATAAATTTAGGGTGATTGATTGCCCAACCACTTTCTATTGCCTTTTGTGATATATAGGCTGCATCTGCGGGGGGCAATTTTAAATTTTGAGCAAATTCAAGAAATGTGCCTGTCTTTGTGAATAGAGCATCAATTTTCTTGTAAAGTGCAATATCTTCGGGCTTTTCGGAAGTCTTAATTGTTATATTTTTTAATTGAATTGAAGAAGTTTTCAAATTATCATCTTCAATATTCAGGCAAGATGAACACTTGCCGCACTTATGTTCAGAAAATTCGCCAAAGTAATTGAGTATAAAATTGGATTTGCACTCACTTGTTTTTAGCAATTCTATCACTTGATTGGATTTAGCAATTTGCTCTTGTTTTCTTGCTTCTGATTGGGTTATAATTTCATCTAAATTTATGCTTTGTAAATGTCTGCTAAAGTGTATTCCTGTTAGATTACTTATTTGTTTAATCTGAATTAAACTAAAACTCATTAAAGCATCTAATTCATTTTTTATTACTGTACTTTCTAAATCTAATATTGCAGATAATGAATGCAAACTTACAGCAAACTCCATCTTTTGTTTCTCGTCTCGTATTTCCCATAGTTTAAGGTATAAAATATTCTTAATCCCTTGCAGATTGCTGATGATTTGAAGAACTTTCTTGCTTTGCTCCATCAATTCTATTTGGAAAATTGTATCTTTTTCAAAGTACTTTAGCAAATTATTTCTTTCGCAAAGACGGATGATTGAGTTCAACTTCTTGCTTTCAATATTATAAATGTTGGAAAGCGAGATTAAGTCTCCGTTTAAAACATATTTTTTTTGCGTGTTTAAATAACTTATGCTCGAGCTAAAAAACTTTTGAATGTCATCTTGATTTGGATAAGTAGAAGCAATAAAATAAGATGGTAAATATTCATCTTTTTTTGTATAAATAAAGTAAGCTCTGGATTCCTTGCCATCTCGCCCAGCGCGACCAATTTCTTGATAATATCCTTCAATATTTGTAGGTAGATAGGTATGAATAACTACTCGGATATTTGGTTTGTCGATGCCCATACCAAAGGCATTTGTTGCAACAATTACTTGTACTTCGCTATTAAGAAACTTTTCTTGTACTTCTTTTCTTTGCTCAGAAGACATCCCTCCGTGATAAGCAAGCGATTGGAAATGGTTCTTTTGCAAAAAGTTGGATATTTCCTCAGTTTGAGTTCTGGTTCCTGCATAAATGATAATAGAATTATCCTTGTTTGCGGAAATTAATTCTAAAATTCTATCATTTTTATTCTCAGCATATTCTGTAAATATCGAAATGTTATCTCTACTAAAACCATTTACAAATACTTTTGGGTTTTGCATCCTAAGAATCTTTACTATATCATTTTGAACCTCGGAGTTTGCGGTTGCCGTAAAACCAGCAATTGTTTTTTGAGGAATAAATTTAAAAATATCATTAATTAGGCGATAACTTGGGCGAAAATCGTGTCCCCATTGGCTTATGCAATGAGCCTCGTCAATCGCTATAAAACTGATAAGTATTTTAGATAGTGCTTCTTGAAATTGAATATTTTTCAACCTTTCAGGGGCAACATATATCAATTTATATTCGTTATTTATAAGTGATATTATTCTTTGCTTTTGAGTATAATCATCTAAACTGCTATTTATGTAAGTAGCTGGTATTTTACGACTTATCAATGCATCAACTTGGTCTTTCATTAACGAAATTAGCGGTGAAAACACTATCGCGGTTCCTTCCATTATTATTGCTGGAATTTGATAGCAAATTGATTTGCCACCTCCAGTGGGAAGGATAGCAAGAGTATCATTTCCAGTTAGAATGGAATTAATAATCTCTTCTTGATTTCCACGAAAAGACTGATAATTGAAATAGTGTAAAAGGACTTCTTTTGGACTAACAGAATGGAACATTAACTTTCAAATAGAATATTTGTTATTTCTTCAATTTTTTCACGATAAATTGTAGCTTTCTCTGGAATTCTAATTAGTAATTTTTCATAAATATCCAATGCTTCTGTGTATTTCTGTTGCTTTTCGTAAATCATTGCTAATGTGGCGGTTGGCACGATTTCCTCATCGTAATCCTGATGGGTTTCTTCAACTTCATCAATCAATTTTTCATCAACTTGATTTTCAGTCATAAAGTTCTGAACAATATCTCCTAATTTAACCGAATCGTTTAACTTTGCTTGCAAAGTTAGTTTTGTTTGCGGTCTTATTTCAGAAGTATTTTGTGAAATAAAATTATGATGAAATTCTAAGACTTCGGAATAATTATATTTGATAGGCAAAAAGTCAATTCCCGGAATAAGCTGTAAATCATTGGCATATAGTATATTTGAATCAACCCCCTGCTTTGGTTCTTCAGAAATTAATTCATTTGAATAATTATCTTGAAAAATCGACTCGCTTGATTGTTCATTTTCTATATTGTGCTCATATTCATTTGGCTCATAAATATCTTCTGTTATAATTTCATTGGTAATTTCATCCTCGACTGTATCTTCAACAGTAAATTCAGGAACATCACCAATTTCAGTAATTTCAGTAATTTCAGTTGCATCAGGATCTAATCCTTGTGCGAAAAGTTGATCGATATTCACTTCTTCTT
>DYPF01000040.1:0-7186 GCA_020720105.1 Chloroherpeton thalassium | reverse complement strand
TTTCGTCCCCCTCAATGAGGGGGATTTTTCAACTCAAATTCCCACTCTGTGAGGGGGCAAGGGGGAGGTTCTAATTAAAACATCCTTTTATACTAACTAATTATTAATTTATCGGCGGTCGCCAAATAATCTTAATAACATTAAGAATAAATTAATGAAATCCAAATAAAGTACTAAAGCACCCACAATTGCAGTATTTGCTTCTACACTGCCTCCCGACATTCTTACTAAATGCATTTCTTTGATTTTTTGAGTATCGTAAGCTGTTAAACCAGCAAAAACTAATACTCCAATTACGCTTATCACAAAGTCTAATGCTGATGATGCAAGAAATAAATTCACAAGAGATGCTACTATTATGCCAATTAATCCAATAAAGAAAAAACTGCCCCAAGCAGTTAAATCCCGCTTTGTAATAAATCCCCAAAAACTCAACGCTCCAAAAGTAATTGCTGCCGTTAGGAAAACATTAATTATCGAGCCGATTGTATATATATAAAAAATTGAGGATAATGTAAGTCCCGTCAAAGCGGAATAAACTACAAATAATGCTGCCGCAACTGGGGTGCTCATTTTCATTGCCCAGCCTGATAGAGCAATTACTGCTCCCAATTGTGCCACAAACAATATAATTAATGTAGTGGAATTTAAAAAATTGCCTAAAAATCCTGTGGAAAACACATAAAACGAAACCAAAGTAGTAATTAATAAGCCCGAAGACATCCATCCATATACTTTTCTCATAAATGCTTTTTGCGAAGCAAGCACTTTGTCATTTATTTCCTGAACAATGTAATTTTCATTTATTTGCATATTTTTTCCTATTTTTCTCTTTCAATAACGTATAACGAAAAATCCATTAAACAATTTTTTGCTCGTGATTCTTTGAATTGATTTAGAATATGCTGCGCCTGATTTACATAACCCGAAGCAATTTTTTCTGATTCAATTATTCCATTTCTTTCTTTAACATAATCAATAATATAAGGAACTTCTTTTTTAATAGTTTTAGTGTTTTTTATCTTTTTCAATATTTGGTCAATTTCGGTCTGAGTAGAATTTTTAAATGCTATAATTAGAGGAAGAGTAATTTTCTTCTCTCTAATATCATTTCCTACGGGCTTTCCGAGCAAGGAGCTACTATTTGTATAATCAAAAATATCATCTTTAATTTGAAAGGCAATACCTATTAATTCGCCAAAATTACCCATTGCTTCGACAATCGAATCGGGTTGATCTTGCGAGATTGCACCAATTTCGCAACAAGAACGTAATAGGACGGCTGTTTTATTTGTAATAATTTTGAAATACGTTTGCTCATCGTACGAAAGTCTTCGGGACGCTTCCATAGATTGCAATTCTCCTTCGCTCATCTTTTGTACTGCGTGCGAAGTTACTTGCAAAAACTTGTATTCGTTGTTTTCAACTGCAACCAATAACCCCCGCGAAAGCAAGTAATCGCCAAGAAGAACCGAAACCTTATTTTTCCATATTGCATTTATCGAAAGAAAGCCGCGCCTTTCATTTGCTTCGTCAACTACATCATCGTGAACCAAAGTAGCTGTGTGAAGCAATTCTGTCATAGAAGCGCCAATATAAGCTCTTTGTGAAATATCACCAAATAGAGACGAAGTGAGAAAAATTAAAGCAGGTCGTATTTTCTTGCCACTTCGACTTGCCACATATCTAAGCACCATATTTAAAAGTGGTACATTAGATTGTAATTGTTTTTTAAAAATTGTATCAAATCTATCTAAATCGTTACCAACTTGCTTTAATATATTATCTAATTTGCTCATTATCAAATTTGCTAAAAATGTAAATTAATTAATAAAAAATAAAAAAATGTTTATGAATATTAATGCAATTTACGAAAATTCACAAAAAAACAACACAATTATTCAAAAATGAACTAATCCCACCTTATTTTGAAAATGCTGCTTCTTATCCCCAAGAAAGTGGGAATTCATATTTATGTCTGGTGTTGCTGACTATTACTCTTCGATTATAACTACTGCAACTGAGTTAGTTGTTGTGTGCGAAATAGTAACGTGATTTTTATACTTGCCATATATCTCTAATAGATAGCCATTCAAAATCAATTCTGGTTCGCCACTTGCTTTATTTTTTATTGACACATCTTTAAGTTTAAAACCTTGTGTGATGCCAGTACCGATTGCTTTACTAAATGCCTCTTTTACGGCAAACCGAGCAGCTAAATGAACAAATTCATTACCTTTGAATTCCATACAATAAGCTATTTCTTCTTCAGTAAAAATTCTGTTCAGAAATCTATAGCCGTACTGATTGTAAGACTCCTTTATTCTTTCTACTTCTATAATATCAACCCCAATTCCAATTATCATATTCCTCTCACTTGTTTATATAGATGGATAATTTCGGTTAATGCCTCGCTTGCAGGGTTGCGAATTGACAAATCTGCAGTTGGTGAAAAAGAAGTAGGATTTGGATTTATTTCAATTATAAATGCTCCTTTATCTTTGGCAATAAATGGCAATTGAGCTGCGGGATAAACTTCGGAGGAAGTTCCAATCGTAAAGAAAACATCGCACTTATTGGCATATTCAAATGCTACTTTCAATATATCTGATGGCAATTGCTCACCAAACCAAACAACTGACGGGCGAATCATACCGCCACAAATATCGCAAATTGGTACCTTGTCGGTTATCACAAAGTCGTCATTGTACTTGATACCGCAATTTAAGCAATGAGAATGGAATATATTCCCGTGTAATTCATACAGATTAACACTACCAGCACGGCGATGAAGATTATCAACATTTTGGGTAAATAAGTGGAAGTTCTTAAATAATCTTTCCATTTCCACAAGCGATAAATGTCCAGCATTTGGATTAGCTGCGATTGCTTTTTGCTTTCTCTCGTAATACCACTTCCAAACCAGAAGTGGGTCGGCAAGAAAACCATCTAAACTTGCAAGTTTTGTTGGATCGTACTGTGACCAATATCCATCACTATCGCGAAAAGTAGATAAACCACTTTCCTTAGAGATGCCTGCACCAGTTAAAACCATAATATTTTGGGCTGCAAGCAATTTATTTATAAGAGTAATATCTACAGACATACTTCAATTATTTTTTTAATATAATATAATTCCTGTATTAATTTACATTGATTATTCGGAATAAATTAGTAAATTGCAGAAATGTAAAATTACAAAATTCAGATGAATAAACTTATTTTTATTGATACAATAAATAAAATTCCACCTAAGTACCTGCATACTCCAGTGCAAAAGTTATTGGAATTTCACAATATGGGCGTGTACCATGATGTGTACCAAAAACCCCAGATTACAATTGGCACTTGTATGGATTATCGGGTTGTGTTCCGAATTCCTGATAAATTTGCTTATATTATTCGTAATGGGGGCAGCCACTTGGAGCATAGTGATTTCCATTTAGCATATTCAATAGCAGTTGGACATATAAAAGCCATTGCAGTAATTGGGCATACGGACTGCGGGATGCTAAATTTAGAAGATCAAAAACATAAATTTATAGAAGGACTTTCGCATTCACTTCATTGGACAGAGCAAAAAACAACAGGTTTTTTTGATAACTATTATTTAGAAAATGAAATTTATGATGAAGTTCAATTTACTTTAAAACAAGTTGCAACATTAAGAGAAAAGTTTCCAAACTTTGTAATCGCTCCTTTTGTATTTGATGTTAAAGATGGATTTTTATATTTAATTGATGAAGAATAATTATTTAAATAAAGTATAAAATATCAATTTACTAATATAATAAAAAGGACTAAGCCTGTTTTATTATAGACTTAGTCCTCAAAATCTCAATTTTTATTATTACTCCCTAAAATTATTGTTTGTTATTTCCACTCACGGTGGTGGAGCGGTTGTGCACTGAGCGAAGTGAAGTGCCAATAGATCTCGTAGGGAACAACGATCGTTGTTCTCCACAAAAGATTGATGCTTCAAATTTTACTGCAAGCGTATATTTTGTGAAACTTGGCGAAAAATGCGGGAAATTTGTGAAGGAATAAGGTAGAAACAATAACCCCAACGCTTAAGCGTTGGGGTGAAAAGAAATTTGTAAAATCTAATTGCTTATTCTACTATGCCTGTGTTCAAATTGATGATTATATTGTTATCTGCGGGTGGCAAATCTACCCAGTAAGAACCCAGAATATTTGCAAACATTTTTATCAAAGGGTCGGTACTTTTCATTAATTGTTGTACTGTGGCTAATTGCTCGGCAGTTGGCTTTTCGTCACCTTCGTAATGGGCAACAACTGCAGGAATCATCAATGGAACAACTTGAGTGCCATAGGCAATTGCTTGCTCTTGGGTTAATCCAAATTTATACATCAATATGCCAATAATCAACTCATCTAATCCACCTTCCAAATAACCTTTAGCATAAGTTTGGAAAGTTGAGTAGCTACCCAAAGGATAACTTGTTTGTTCGATTCTATAGGATTTTATGTTAAGTTTCTTTTCTGGAGTTAATTCCAACATTCTATATGGCACTGGGTAAGTAACTAATGAACCTGTTTCGATGTCATATAATGTGTTATTGCCAGCAGTTGTGGTTTTAACAATATCTTGTGCGTGGAAATGACCAGTGAAAACAATTTTCAAACCAGCATCAGCTAATTGAGTGGAAACATTTGCAAAATCATCTATTACATAATCACCAAAAAACTGTGATTGTCCAGTAAAATGCTCTGTTGCTCCGTGGTGCATCATTGCCATAATTGTCTTGCCTTTTGATTTAGCCAAAGATACTTTTGTCTTTATCCATTCCAAATCTGTACTTTTAATAACTCCAGCTGTTTCTGGGCTTGTTGCGTTATTATCGTGTTTGGTAACATCTAAGCCAAGAATCCACAAACCCTCAACAGGTTCTGCTAAATAGGACAAGGAATTAGGAGCAAACTCTATTGGACTTCCATATCCAAAATCTTTGTAAATAGTTTTAAATTCGTCAGGAGTTACAGCAGGTGTTGGTGCTGGAGTAGCTCCTGAATACAGATATGAATGTGGATTATTCAAATCGTGATTCCCAGGTATCACAAGTACTTTTATTCCAGCTGCTTTTAATTGCGCAAGATAGTTTGCAAATTTCTGATGACTTTGTTTTTCGCCATCTTTGGTTAAATCGCCAGGAACAAGTACTAAATTAGGCTTTTCTACTAATAATTTAGCAATCAATGCTTGTAAAATAGCATCACTTTCGGCAATTAATTTACGGTCTTGTGCAAGATATACTTGAAAAGCATCGCCAGAAGTTCCAAGAGCAGGATCATACAAGTGAGGGTCGGAGAAAACAGCGATTTTAATATTTGTTGGAGTGGGATTATTGGTTGAATCATCTTTTTCGCATGAGTTGAAGACGAAAACAGAGCTAATTAAAAGCACGAAAATTAAAGTGCGGAAAATTTGTTTTGTAAAATTTTTCATATAAATTACCTAAATGTTAATAATCAATTTTTTGATTAATTCAAAAAAGCAAATTACAGTAAAATTATTAAGATTTAGTTATGTTTGTGTAAGTATTTGTTGAAAATATTTTATTTATCATACAAAAATAATATTTAATATTTTTTATTATTTATTTATTAAATTTATTTATTTTTGTTTTATTTGTTAATTATAAATTAACATAAATATTAGTAATTTAAAATGAGAAAGAAAAAAAGTTGGAATCCCAATCCCCAACACCCAATCTATAACGCAAAAAATAGCACTATCGAAATTGAAAATATAAACAATAAAGTTACTGGCGTCTTTATGACAATTTCTATAGGATTGTCGTTTTGCTTAGAGCGGCTAACTTTCCACCAAAGATAAGTATAATACGATAGTAGAATTGGAACAATGACTATCAGTAATTTTGGGTTTGTGTATAGTTCGGCTACTTTTATGCTTTGGGTATAGAATAGAAAAGTTATCGAAGAAAGCAAAGATAAAAAAATCCCAGTGAAAAACAAGATTTTCCTTGAGGTATTTTGATAAGGTCGGATAAAATGTACATTTATTTTACTTGAATTTAGTAAAACCACTTCAGCATATCGCTTCATTATTGCCAAGCCAGAGAAAGTAAACACAGAGAAAAGCAGCAACCATTCAGAAATCTGAATATCACTGATAAATCCGCCAGAGTAAATTCTAATTATGTAGAAAAATGTTAATAATATTATATCAATTACAGCAATATTTTTAAATTTATGGGAATACAATTGATTCATAATAATATATATTATTATAGCATAAGTAAAATAAAGATTATTCAGATATAATAAAATTGCAACAGCACTTATAAACAAAATAATCGAAATATAGAAACCAGTTTGCAAATGTAAATGCCCTGCAGCAAAAGGTCTAAGTCGCTTTATCGGATGCAGCCTATCATTATCTAAATCATAAAAATCATTCATAATATAAATTATGGAACTTGACAAACTAAATGCAAAAAATCCAAGAAAAGTCTGGAAGATAATTCTCGCTTCAAAATGATGTGCCATCACAAGTGGAATAAACAAAAGCAAATTCTTAAGCCAATGATTTACTCTAATTGCTTGAAGAGTTACGGCAATTTTATTTTGGGTTTGCGGATAAATTTTCTGAATATTGCAAATTGATTTTGTCCTGTCGATTAAATCTTTCGATGGATTTACCAAAATTGCATTTTTTGCATATTTCCAAACATTCAAATCAATATAAGAATCACCGGCATAATCAAAACCTTTTTCGGCATATTTTTCCACAAGCACTTTGGCTTTATTTTCACCACGTAAATTGAAATCTTCGGTTGTAGCAAGCACTTCGTCGAAAAAGCCAAGATAATTTGCAATTTCAATTGCATTTTGAAAATATGAAGCTGTTGCAAGGACAATTTTGCGACCTTTTGCTTTTTCAGACTGGATATGTTCGATTAATTCTCTATTATATGGCAATAATTGTGGATTTATAGAAGTTCGCACAAACACTTCTTTTTTCAATCGAGCAAAACCACTGAGCAACCAAAAAATTATGATAGGGAAATAGAAAGGATTTTTCTTGAGCAACTGAATAATTTGCTCCATCATAATATCGGAATGAATCAGAGTGCCATCTAAATCTATAACTAAAGGGATATTTTTATTATTCACTAATGTTTGGTTTAATTTAAAAAATTAT
>DYPF01000291.1 GCA_020720105.1 Chloroherpeton thalassium | reverse complement strand
TAAACCCAAATACGCAATATCAAATAGCCGTATTTGAGTATAATGGAACAACGCCTTCAACGGTGTTGTATAATTTGAGTAACGCACCAATCTCAACAGGAAATACTTTGTCGGCAGTTAATACAACTCCATCAGCCAACTTTTCTTGGGATGAAAGTTTAACTTTTCAAACAGGTCAATCATTCATTTTTACAAATACATCAACAAATGCAAATTCTTTTCAATGGTCAATTACACCATCAGAAAATATAAGCAATACAACAAGTGCAACCACAACAAATGTAACTTTTAATAATAGTGGTCAGCATACATTAACTTTAGTTGCTACAAATACTTCAACAGGGGAAACAAGTACAAGAACGCATAACTTTTATGTTTATAATGCAACTGAATTATTAGCAGATTTACAACCTACAAGTTTAAATTTTACAAGTCCAATGGTTGGTGGGCAGAATTTAACAGTAACCTGTAATATTGTTAATAATAGTACAGCAAGTGCTCAAGTTGGTTCAAACATTCAATTTGTACTTTCAACAGATCAAAATTTTGACCAAACTGATGACTTCATAGGACAGGAAACGTTTACAGTAAATGCAGGACAATCAATTCCTATAACTCATATCGTCAATAGCATCAATAATTCTTATTCAGGTAATTATTATATTTTAGCAAAAGTTGATTTTGTTTATAATAATCCTTCGGGATATATAAACGAGAGCAACGAAAATAATAATGTAATAAGTAAACCAATTGTTATTCAAGCGGCTTTACCTGATTTTGTTGCTTTATCCTTAACATCAACCCCAAATACCTTGGCTTCTGGGCAACAATTTTCAGTAACTGGAACATACCGAAATATTGGGAACGGCGATAAAAATGGTTATAGTCCATTATCATCATTCTATATTTCAACTGATAATGTTTTATCACAAGACGATATACTTTTATCATACACTCTTACACCAAACACTGGTGGTAATTTAGATTACGCAAATAGTCCAATTGTTTCGGGTACAAACAATAATATTAGACTTCCATACTCATTACCAAATGGAAATTATTACTTGTTTTCAGCAATAGATTTTTCATTTAATGGTCTTGGCTTCGCTTGGGACGGTAATGTAGAAACTTCAGAAACTAATAACTGGGTAAGTACTCCAATAACTGTTTCAAATCCTAATCAACCAACAATAAATGCTTCAAATTATTCTATTACTAATATTACTAATAACAGTCTGCGATTAAATTGGAATAGAGGTAATGGACAAGGATGTATTGTATTAGGAAGAGCATTTACTTATTCGCCACTTATAACTCGAGACGGATATAATTACACGCCAAATTCTGATTTTAGTTTAGCAACTGGCATAAATGGTATTTATACAAATGCTAATTTAGAAGAAAGTTATAGTAATTATACCTATGTAAAAGTTTTATATGATGGGACTGGAAATTATGTTGAAATTACAGGGCTGAATCCAAATGAAACATATTCTTTTGTAGTGTTAGAATATAACGGAAGTAGTAATAATAAGGACTATTTGCAGGTTTCAAATTCTAAATGTATATCAGCACATACTATTGGACAAATTACTTCAACTTCATTTTCAAGGTTATTTGGTACGATTGATTCAAGTAATTCAACTTCTTCTTATAATGCTCCACAAACAATAAAATTTATAGATGAAAATAACGGAATTATTTTTAAAAATGAAAATGGTATTGGTAAAACAAGTGATGGTGGTAAAACTTGGGTATTTAAACAAAGTAATATTATAGAAAAGATTAAAGAATCTTGGCTACTTTCAAGTTGTTGGTTAAATAATGGTTATGGTTGGTTAACTTTTAATAATGGAAGTGTTTTGAAAACTACAGATTTCGGCATTAATTGGTCACAAAAAACATTTGACAGATATGCATTAGATATAAATTTTGTTAATCAAAATACTGGTTTTATAGCTTTTGGTGATCAAATCAATGTTTCAGGCGATAACGATGGAGCAATCTACAAAACAACAGACGGAGGAGGTACTTGGACTTCTGTTGGTACTTTTCCAAGAGCAATATCTACTATTTATTTTTTAAATGAACAAGTAGGATGGGCATCAACTTTTTCTATGTCAAATTCTTGGGATAAAGTATTTTTAAAAACATTAGATGGCGGGCAAACTTGGACGGAAACAGTTTTTAATGTACCTAATTCCGGTAACAGCTTAGCAGATTTATATTTTACTGATATAAATAATGGTTTTGCAACTACTTTGTTTGGTCACTTGATAAAAACCTCCAATGGTGGAACATCGTGGACGCTTCAAAGTGGTCTAAATTTGACTGGTAATAGTTATAACTCATATTCAAAAATAGATTTTATTAATAGCCAAGTAGGATTTATCAATTTTCTAAATAAAAAATTATTAAAAACTACAGATGGTGGTGAAAATTGGGTAATAAATGATATTCAAAATGATATAGCTACTGGTTCAATTGCTGAAGTAGATGCTTTAAATGAAAACATTGTATATGTAAGTGGCTATACTGGTTTATTAAAATCCACTACTGGTGGGCAAACAAATACCATAGCTTTAAACGCAATAGTTCAAAGTTCGTATTGTATTAATCAATCAATCAATCTACCTTATAATATTACAGGTATTTACGCACCGAACAATGATTTTTCTGTTGAGTTATCAGATAGTACTGGTAGTTTTTCAAACCCAACTTTATTAAATTCTTTTTCAAATGCAGGTGCAGGAACTATCAATGTTGCAATTCCACAAAATATTACAGTTGGTACAGGTTATAAATTAAGA
>DYPF01000290.1 GCA_020720105.1 Chloroherpeton thalassium | reverse complement strand
AGCCAAAACTTACGAAGCTATCGTTAAGGGAGAATCTATGCCAGAACCAGGATTGCCTGAATCGTTCAATGTATTAATGCATGAATTGAAAGGTCTTGGATTAGACATTCGTTTAGAAGAATAAATATATTGGGAGCAGTATTCTGTTCCCAATAATATAATTATAAATATAAAAAATGAAAAAAATAATAAATTTATTTTTGTTTTTATTTTTGGTTGTTGCTTGTCAAAAAGAAGATTTGTCTAAAGTAGAGGATAATACTACTTCTTTAGTAAATTCTCAGGTAACAATGAGGGTTAATGCAAATGATAAGCTAGATATTCATACCCAAATTGTTTTGGGGAAGAGATTAAAAAATCCATACTCTGTTAAGAATATGCAGATTGCTTTCGATTATTATAATTCAGTTGTTAAAAATTCAAAATTTATCAATAAAGTTGTAGAAACAACAAGCTATTACATTAAAATCACTCCTAAATCCATTGAAGATTTAAAAATTTTAGATGATTTAGACAAAGAAAGTAATGATTTTACTCCAGTACTACAAGACTATCCTATGGATTATGAGATTTTAGTAGAGGGGGATTATTATGTGTCTCCAAAAGATGATAAGGATTTATTTTACCCAACATACACAGTTATACCTGTTGGATATAAACTGCCAAGTGGAATAAGTTATAAAATATTAGAGGAGTTGTATCAGCCAACAGATGATGAATATGACGTTGAAACAGTTTCATTGTTTTTTGCAGATTGGAAAGATGATTTAGCTGCGGATGATATTTTTTTGAAATTAGAAACATTACCTGAATATCTTAATAATGCGTTAATTTCTAGCAGTAGAAGAAAGAAATTTACCCCAAATGGATATGTTAAAGTTCAAAATACAGATTCTAACCAATATGATCCTTTGTTACAAGCAGAAATATCATATGGTAGAATGGTTTGGTGGCATTATACTTATACCGATAATAATGGTCATTTTTCTGGATCTCACAATTATAGAGGAGAGGTTAGAATTAGGGCGAAGTGGAGAGGATATACTGCAACAATTAGAAAATCTTGGAATGAAATTTTAGGAATACAGGTTTCAGATCATTTAATGACTTTGAATAGAAATAACAATGGTGCAACTAAGCTTATTCCTTACTCTTGGAGCGAGGGGGAAGGACATCTTTGGTACAAAGGTACAGTTCATAATGGTTTGAGAAAATATATTGATTATTCTAACATAAATGGGATATCACATACAATTAGTTATGCAAATGTTTGGGTTTCTGCAAAGGGGACTAATACTGGATCGACACCAATGTTGTATAAATATGATAATCTTTCTAGTATGGCTACAATTGCAGGAATTGGTCAATCAAGTATTTGGAATGTTATAAGTGTGAATACAACGGATAATTTAATTAGTCTTTTACCGCCGCATTTAAGACCTGATCAAACATATAAAGGATTAAGAAATGGTGCTTCAAACGGAAATACCGCAACTATACATCAATTAGTTTTTCATGAGTCGGGTCACTATTCTCATGCTTCAAAGGCAGGAGCTTGGTTTTGGGCAAATGTTTTTTCTAGTGAACTAAGTAATTCTATCGAACCTGGAAGCACTGCCCAAGATCCATATAAAGATGGAAGTTTACCATCATACCAAGCTGCTGATAGGATTGCACTTGCCGAAGGATGGGGTAATTTATGTGAGTTTAAAATAAGTCAATTTTATTATGCTAAAGCAATAAGTGGAAATTATCAGAGTGTAGGATTTGTTTTCACGAATGACATACCTAGTTTTATAGAAGGATTTAATGTTTGTGATAGACCATTGTCTTCAAATCATAGAACTTCTGATATAAGTTGGTTTTATCATGGTATAATGTGGGATTTATTAGATGACAGTATTGATGGGGATAATTCTGTACGAAGAGATGGTAGTGCATTGGGAGGAGGTCTTTTTGTAAATAAGATTATAGATAAAGCTAATATTAATACAAGTGTTAATAATAATCAATATTACTTAGCACCTGTTTTTAATCATTTAAATTCCAATGTGAATAATTCTACGGATTTATATAATTCATTAATAAATAATGGTTACAATGGAACATCACAACACAAACCAATTTACGAACTATTTAGAAGCTATGGGTATCTTTAAAAAAATATTCTTTGTACTTATTATAACAACTTTATTTGGTTGTCCAAGAGAGGAGGAAAATTGCAATGATTTTGGAAGTACAGTTAGGGTGGATGATATGATAACATTAACCCCGTTGCAGGTAATATATAATCAAGGAGATGAGATTGAAATGAAATTAGAAATACCTGCTGTGAATACTTATTATGGAAATGAATTAAATTTATTTCAATTAACTAATGATTATTTTGCTACTTTATCGATTTCACAAAACAGACTAACTACTGGAAATCAGTTGACTTTTATAAAAGGGAGCTTAGGAACAACATTGAGTACATTTGAACTACCTTATAACTTTGACACACAAAAGTATGAATTAGATGTGAAAATTAAATTAAATGCCGTTGGTGTTTATAGTTTATACACAAATGAAACAATTCTAATTAATGGTATTACAAAATGTAATAGGTATTTTATGCATACAAAAATTCAAGGAAGTGTTAACAATATGGTTGAATTCACAGTACAATAATTTTTTTTAACTATGATGAATAATAGAAATAATAACAACAATAACAGAGATAAGAATCCAGTAAAAAGATTCAATAAAATCTCAATAGGTTTAGCCTCACCAGAATCTATCTTGGCAGAGTCAAGAGGAGAGGTTTTAAAACCAGAAACTATC
>DYPF01000289.1 GCA_020720105.1 Chloroherpeton thalassium | reverse complement strand
ATTGGTTTATCCAGATGTGCCACACTTTAGAAGTGTGGCACATCTAAAACATTGTATGCTACTTTCAGGAAATAAGTACAGAGCAACCTCAATTTCTACAGCGTGTTGAACTGAATTTTAGTTTATATTCTTCAAGATATTTTGTTAATTTTGTATTAATTTTTGGATTAGTTTAACTTTTTTTTTCTTCATCGTCTAAACTATCATAAAATTCATTAAGGTTTGTATGAAAAATTTATCCAAATTTACAATTTCAATTTTTACTTTACTATTTCTCTTTGTAATTACAAATATTGCAATAAGCGAAGACAACACCGAGCGAATTCAGACACTTAAAGGCAAAGTTGTAGACCAGAAAACACAACAGCCAATTATTGGAGCAAGTATCTCAGTAATTGAAACTAAATTTGGTGGCTATTCACAAAAAGATGGTTCATTTAATATTAACAATGTTCCTGTTGGCAGGCATTCAATTAGAATTTCGGCAGTTGGCTATGAACCAAGAATTTTTAACCTCTTAATTACATCAGGAAAAGAGGCTTATATAAATGCACAATTAATTGAAGATATTGTAAAGATGCAGGAATTAATTGTAACTGACAATCGAGGTGGTTTTTCTCCTATCAACGAATCAATCTTGGTAAGTTCTACTGAATTCAGTATTGACGATGCCCAAAGGTTTGCTGGTAGCAGAATGGATCCAGCACGTATGGCACAGAATTTTGCTGGAGTTTTGGGAGCAAATGATACAAGAAATGATATTATTATTCGCGGTGGTTCTCCAATAGAATTGTTATGGAGAATTGATGGCTTGGATATTCCAAATCCAAATCATTTTGCAACACAAGGAGCCACTGGCGGACCAGTTGGTGCAATTAATACTATGCTATTAGATAATAGTGATTTTCTGACAGGTGCATTTCCTTCGGAATATTACGATAAAATGTCGGGCGTATTTGATTTGCATTTCCGAGAGGGTAATCGTGACAAATATGAATATTACGGTCAATTTGGTTTCAATGGATTTGAATTAGGTGCCGAAGGACCTTTGCCGGCGGATTATGGTTCATTTATAACAAGTTACCGATATTCATTTCTGGGTTTGTTAGATGCGATGGGCGTGAATTTTGGATTTTCGGGCATTCCAAAGTATCAAGATTTTGCATTCAAAACTGACATTATGAAATTTGATAATCATATAATTTCACTAACTGCACTTTGGGGTACAAGTGATATTTATATTAAAGAATCAGAAACAGATGAAGTTTATACAGGTATGCAGGATATTCAAAATGGAACAGATTTCTATGGTGTTTCGTTAAATTGGACATATTTAATTACAGAAAAAATGTTTTTGAAAACCACACTTGGCACAACAGATTCTAAATTTAATACATACTTAGATTCAATAACAACTGATGAAAATCACAATGTATTATCTCTTTCGCCTTGGTTTGATTCTCAAAATGCCGAAGGTTTCCATTCAATCAAATCAGTTTTACATAATTCCTTCAATTCGAAAAGTTTTCTTAAAGTTGGATTTGAGGCAAGATATAAGAATTATGATATGGCTGAAGAAAGATTAACAAAAAGTGAAGGTGGCAGTTTCTACAAGCTCTTCAAAGATGGTAATGCAATGCAATATTTTGGATTTGCAGATTGGAATTATCGCTTTAGTAAAAGTTTTGCAACGAATATTGGAATTACAGCATCGTATCTATCTGTAAATGAAGAAATAACTATTGAACCACGCATAAGTGCTAAATATTCAATCACAAATAACCAATCAATAAATGCAGGATTTGGCATTCATACGCAAACAGTGCCTCTTTCAGTAATGGTGCAGTCAGAAGTTGATGAAAAGCTGAAGAATATGAAGTCAACTCACTACGTTTTGGGATATAGCAATCAGTTGAACAATGATTTGATGTTGAAAGTGGAAGCATATTATAAAGATAATTCAGATATTCCTGTAGAATCAAATGAACTTAATGCCTTCTCGTTGTTGAATTCAGGAGCAAATTTTGGTGGTGTTTTCGCTAACGATTCATTAGTTAGTGATGGATTAGGCAAAGCCTACGGCGCAGAATTGTCTCTAATTAAACACTTTACTGATGGATATTATATCAATGCTACCGCATCTTTTGTTCGTCAGGAATATCAAGGCTCTGATAAAGTTTGGCGTTTTGGTGCATTTGATAATCAATATATTTTCAATTTACTTGCTGGGTACGAATGGGTATTTTCGCCAAGTTTTGCTATAGAATTTTCGGGTAAATGGACATTGGCTGGTGGCGCACCTTATACTCCGATTGACCCAATAAAATCTGCATTATATCGCGAAACAAAATATGACGAATCGGCAGAATTTAGCAAAAGAAATCCAAATTATAAAAGATTAGATATTCGAATTGATTTCAGAAATAATTACAAAGGCTTTGCTATAATTAGCTATGTATCAATCGAAAATTTATTAAATCAGGAAAATATTCTAATGAGAGTTTGGGATGTAAAAAATGCCAAAGAAAAGACAATTAATCAATTAGGAATGTTCCCAATCGGTGGGTTTAGAATAGAATTTTAAATAATATAATTTTAAATAATATAATTAAACTAAGTTAGCACTTAAAATAGGTCCAACATTCTCATAATGGTGGACTTATTTTCTGCCCGCCACCCTGCAGCGACCCGTAAGAGTAGTAGTTATTTGCGATAATTGTTTTGAGCATAATGTTTAATTCCATATCCTTTTATATTTCCTTTGTAGTTCAAATTTTTTGGTACAATAATTTCAATAATCTTATCATTAAAGGTAGGTTTGTTCTTCTT
>DYPF01000288.1 GCA_020720105.1 Chloroherpeton thalassium | reverse complement strand
TAGTTATAGGCAATAAAAAATTGAAAATCACCCATACTTTTATGGAAGAAGTGCAGCACAAGTTGAAAAAATTGTATTTGGAAAAGTAGTTATTTTCAAAAACACTAATAAATACCTTTCAGCTTGTAACAAACTTTAAGACTTCAAGTCCATAGTGATTTATGTGTGGATATAATTTTAATGGTTTTTAAAATACTACTCAATATGACGATTTTTTCAAATTCCCTTTAAAAAACGCTAAATTCCCCTCAAAAATTGTTACTTACCTAAATTTTTAGCACAACTTTAACATTCTTTTTAGCTTAGCCGTCACAAAACCGCTATTAATATTTAATTAATAATGCACTTTTTGGGGATGGTTTTGGGGGTGTGCAATATTTTTTTCATGAAAATAATCACTTTTTTAATTTATCTAATCATTTTGATTAGCTGTAATACTGCAAAAATTAGTTCGGTTGATTCAAAAAAACATACGATAAAGCATCAAACTACAAACGAAATTCAAAGTAAACAAAGAGTTATTGAATTTTCAAACAGTAATTATGGAATATCTTTTTTCTATCCTGATTCTTGGAAATTAATTAATGAATCGAATGTAATTAATCTACAAGGTCATATTATGTCAAAAGTAGTTTCCTTCCATGACCAAATATCCAATACTAGTTTTGTTGTTGAATACCATTTACCTCCTCATGGTATTGAATTATACAAATTATCTCAAGAAGAATTTGAATCATCAGATCGAGCAAAGGAAATCATCAAAATTGATGGGAAAACTGCATACAAAACTTCTTACACAAAAATAGAAGACATTAAAGGAAATATATATGACCCAGCATTAAATGTTATTCAAATTGATTTTTTAGATAAGAGTGATAAAGGTGAGTACCATCTTTTTTTTCAATCACCTATTAACAATAAAGATATTGAAGTTAAAAATTTTAATGATATAATTTCAAGTTTAAAACTTAGTATAGTTAAACTTCCATAAAAATTGAAATATGAATACAAAAATATTAATTTCTTTGATTGTTATAACTTGTTTTCAGTTTATTGAAAAGGGTTTAGCTCAACAATGTTTATCAGGAGGATGTACAAGTTTTGGTAGTCAGTATCCTAGTAGTGGGGCGCCTTATACGCCACCATCTTCATGGCAAGTATTGATTAATCCCGCAACAGGAAATGCAGCATTAATGAATGGTAGTAATTGGACTAGATTTAATGTTGTTTCTGGCAACACATATGAATGGACTTATTGTGAAGTGTATGGGGGATTATCATCATCTTGGGATGCACAACTAACTTTATTTAACAATACAAATTTAACAACAAAGATTTGCTTTTCCACAGACGTTTGTGGGACTAACAATAATGCTCCATATATAAGTTGGACAGCAACTTTTACAGGAGTTGTTCGCTTGTTAACAACCGCATATGTAAGTGGAGTTGGTGGTTGCCAAAGTAATTCAGGGGCTACAAATAAATTAGCTTATAGGCAAATTGTATGCACTCCTCCATCAACTCCCACTGGTTTAAATGCTACTGCAGTTTCATCTTCCCAAATTAATTTGAACTGGAATTCAGTATCTGGAGCTACTGGATATGATATTCATTATTGCGATGGAACTTTTATAGCATACACTACTAGTACAAATTATGCTCATACTGGTAGAGTAGCAAATACAACATATTCTTATAAAATATTTGCTCAAAAAAATTCAAGTTGTATTTCATCTTATACAAATTGTGTCAATGCAACTACACCATCTTCAGGATGCATAACTCCTGGAACACCTGCAAGTGCTACTGGAGTATCAACTGGGCAGACATCTGCAAACCTTTCATGGTCAGCAAATAGTACAATTGGCAGTCCAACTGTAACTTATTATTGGGTAGTTGGTACTAGTTCCTCAGTAACTTATGGAAGTGGAATTGACCAAGGAACTACTACTGGAACTGCTGTTTCAACATCTGCTCTCACTTGTGGTACAACATACTTTTTAAGGGTGTACGCAAAAACAAGTTGTAATAATACTAGTTCAGGTTACAAAACTTCTTCATCTTTTACAACTTCTTCTTGTTCAACTGCTACAATTTTAGGGGTTGATATTTCGCATTGGAACGGAACGGTTAGTATGTCTACAATTTATTCCGCAGGGAAATCTTTTTCTTATGTTAAAGCAACAGAAGGCGTAAATACAAATGATGATACTTTTACCTATAATATGACTAGTTCAAACCCTAATGGTGTTGTTTTGGGATCTTATCATCTTTGTCGTCCGGATATTAGTATAAATAACACTGCTGTAAATGAAGCCAACCATTTTATTAGTATTGCTGGAGACTATATTGGAAATGGATTTCTCCCTCCTGCATTAGATATGGAAAAAAATTTTGCAAATAATTATATTAATGCGGGTCATACGTATAATGAATTGGCACAATGGATTAATAATTGGTGCACAATTGTTTATAATTCAAAAGGTAAATGGCCGATACTTTATACAAGTAAATGCACTGCTGCGCCTTTATACTCATATTTTCAAAATGGTACAATTAATATGAATGTAAAACTTTGGATAGCAGATTATTATAATTCAGCAGGAAATCCAAGTAATTCTACAGGATGTAATTGGGTTGGTTGGCCTTGGGTTTTTCATCAATATTATGCACCAACCACAGCTGGTAATAACCCAACTACTTATGCAAATCCAGGTATGGATCAGAATATTTTTAATGGTTCCTTAGCATCTTTTAACAACTTAATTGGTGGAACTATTAACATAGAAGATATAAATGAAAACTCATATTTAATTATTTTTCCAAACCCCACAAATGGAATACTAACCG
>DYPF01000287.1 GCA_020720105.1 Chloroherpeton thalassium | reverse complement strand
TGCACAAAATTGATTTGATAAACTACCATACGATTAAAGAACCTGACTTAAAAGACCACATTAAACGTGTAGGGATTGAGTTTTATAGTAGGTGGAAGGAATATAGGTTAGAGGAAATTGCAACAATCCAAACAGGACCTTTTGGAAGTCAATTACATATGAGTGACTATAAAATATCTGGAACTCCTATAATTACCGTTGAACACTTAGGTGAAAATAGAATATTACATAATAATTTACCATTGGTAAGTAATGAAGACAAACAACGATTAATAAAATACACATTAAAAGAAGGTGATATTGTTTTTAGTCGTGTTGGTTCAGTCGATAGACGGGCGTATGTAAGAGATGAAGAAGATGGGTGGATGTTTTCTGGTCGTTTGTTAAGAGTTAGGGTTAATAAAGATAAAGTTTGTCCAAAATTTCTTTCGTTCTATTTTGGTCAAGAAAGTTTTAAAGAGACAATTAGAAGAATTGCAGTTGGGGCAACAATGCCATCAATTAATACAACAATATTATCTGAAATTGAAGTTGTTATTCCACAAAAAAAAGAACAAACCGCCATTGCTTCTATTCTTAGTAGTTTAGATGATAAAATAGACCTACTGCACCGCCAAAATAAAACCTTAGAGCAATTGGCAGAAACGCTTTTTAGACAGTGGTTTGTGGAGGAGGCTATGGAGAATTGGGAGGTAGAGCCACTAGGAAAAGTTTTTGATATTGGAATTGGAAGAACGCCACCCCGTAAAGAGCAACATTGGTTTACCTTAAATCCGAATGATGTAAAATGGGTTTCAATAAAAGATATGGGGAATAGTGGAATTTATCTTGATACAGTTTCTGAATATCTAACACCAGAAGCTGTTGAACAATATAGCGTTCCTATAATACCAGAAAACACAGTGATGTTAAGTTTTAAAATGACAATTGGTCGTTTAGCCATTTCAACTGAAAGAATGGTTTCTAATGAAGCAATTGCACATTTCAAACATAAAAAAGGTTCATTTTTATTTCCAGAGTTTCTTTATCTATTCTTAAAAACTTATAGTTGGGTAGAATTAGGAAGCACTTCGTCAATTGTAGAATCTATAAATTCTCAAATGATTAAAGAAATTGAAATGATAATTCCTGACATTGAAAAATTAGCTGAGTTTAAAGAAATAGTTAAACCTTCTTTTGATAAAATAAAATCAAACCAAACACAAATTCGAACCTTAACCCAAACCCGAGACAATTTATTACCTAAGTTGATGAGTGGGGAAGTAAGGGTAAATTTATAATGATAGAAATGAGATGAAAATTACAAACGAACAAGCCGAATATTTACTTAAACTACCCAAAAAGATTGTAGGAAAGGATAAATTGCTTGACAATTTAACCATTAATCAGGAGTTTCCTTTCAATCAACGGTATGAATTGGTTTCTGAAAAAGATGACGAGTTTACCTTTTTATTAGAAATTCAACAGAGTAAAAAAAGCAGTATTCGTTTAAGTTTTCATCATCAAGAGAACGACAGCAAAACGGGTTTGTTAAGAGTTGATTATAATAGTGGTCACAAAAACCCCGAAGAAATAAATGAGTTTTTACCCGAGATATTTCATCCCTATGCAGGGAAATATTTTGCAACCCACGAACATCACATTCATTATCATATTCAGGGTTACAGGTCATTAGCTTGGGCAATACCTTTAACATCTGATAATTTTGAAATAAAGGAAATAAATGACGATGCAAGTTTCAATACAACCTTTGCAGATATTATTAAGATGTTTGCAAAAACAATAAATATTGAAACAAGTATTCAAGTTAATATACTATTACTATGAACTGGATAGACAATAGCATAACAGAGTATTACAATTGGTTAAAAGAAAAAACCATTATTACAAAAGATGAACGCACAGGATGGAGTGCTATTTCAACACCTTTTCTGGGCTTGTTTAATGATAGTATTGAGATATATGCCAAAATGGAAAATGGAAGAATTCTACTTTCTGATGATGGTTTAACATTGACAAATCTTGAACTTGCAGGTTCAACTGTTACTCGTTCTCCAAAACGAAAGGAATGGATGGATATGGTATTGCTTAATTATGGTGTTAGTTTAATTGATAATGAACTACAAACAATTGGAAATGAAAAAGACTTTCCGCAAAAAAAACACAACCTAATTTGTGCCATTTCTGAAATATCTGATATGGCAATGATGGCAAAACATACTGTTTCTTCTCTCTTTAAAGAAGATGTAAAAGCATATTTAGACGAACAGAATATTATCTACACGCCTCAATTTATTGCAAAGGGTTCTACTGGTATTGAATTTAATTTTGATTTTCAGATAGCAGGTCGACAAACAGAAATTGTCATCAAATCTTTTAATTCATTAAATAAAATCAATGTTCCAAACTTTCTTTTTGGTTGGGATGATATAAAACCTGCAAGAGAAAAAATATCTGGTAAAGAATTAATGGGTTTAGCCATCGTTAATAATGTAGATAAAGAAACCAAACAAGAATACATAGATGCTTTAGAAAGCAAAGGGGCGAAAATTATCCTTTGGGATCAAAGACATCAACCGATTATGAAGGAAAAACTTGTGGCATAAATGAAACCAATAACAGAAGATAAAATTGAAAATTTTGCTATTGAAATACTTCAATCTATAGGTTGGGAGTATGTTCATGGCTTATTGCTTGCCCCAGGTGCGGAGCAAGCAGAAAGAGAAAGTTTTGAGCAAATTGTTTTAGTTGACCGTTTACGCAAAACAGTTTCTGCACTAAACCCCAATATTCCAAGCGATGCACAAGAGCAAGCTATTCAAAAGGTATTGCGGATTTATTCGCCTGAATTA
>DYPF01000286.1 GCA_020720105.1 Chloroherpeton thalassium | reverse complement strand
TCATATTTTATTTTTTAGCAAAACAAAAATAACAAAACAAGTTTTCATTTCGGGCGCTTTCCTTCGGAACACAATGATGGCGCCATCATTGTGTTCCGAAGGAAATACCTTCAACAACGTTGTGAAACTTTACATGTAACGATTTAGTAGATGATATTGTAAAAGAGAATTAATTGCATAAATTTGACAATAAATTAAACAACAGGAAGAAATATGATTTATGAAATGACATA
The DNA here is from genome assembly GCA_020720105.1 of Chloroherpeton thalassium. Classification (GTDB taxonomy): domain Bacteria; phylum Bacteroidota; class Ignavibacteria; order Kapaibacteriales; family UBA2268; genus GWF2-33-9. The sequence continues at coordinate 2,634 of DYPF01000286.1, read as the reverse complement.
AACGAATTTAAAATATAGATAAAGCGTTAGCTTTTATTTTGGTATACGAAAACTGGTAAATTTCAATTAGTCCAAAAATAATAAGTAATACGCTCACGCTACGGCGTGGGCTAAACTTATTTGGACTAAGGGTATACCAGTACCTCGTATACAGATAGGCGAAAAACCCACGCTTTTTCTGTTACTAAAAATTAATCTAAACAAAACCGCTGGGTTTGGGGATTACTGGCACAAAACTATAAATCGTATGAAAAGAAATTTTACTCAAATCCTTTTAGGATTAGTTTTAACGGGCAGTTCTGTATTTGCTCAGGTTCCTTCTGACGGATTAGTTGGCTATTGGCCATTTAATGGCAATGCTAATGATAAAAGTGGAAGTAATAAAAATGGTGCTATTAATGGTGCTACATTAACAACTGATAGATTTGGAAACATAGATAATGCATTTAGCTTTGATGGATCCCAAAATATTTCAGTTTCTGATTTTGGTATCAATTACCCTGAAATAACATGCTCTTATTGGTTTTGTCTTTACGATGGCAATTATAATAGCAGATTGATTACACATGATTGGGATGGCAATGGTTCATTTTCAACAGGATACCATAATGCAAATGGAGATAATAAAGCACATGCAACGGTTCGTGATATAAACAATACTCAATCTCAAGTTTTCAATAAAACCAATGATATTTACTCTCTTAAAACATGGTATAATCTTATTTATACATATACTAATGGTCGCTTGAGGTTATACATAAATGGGCAACTTAAAGAAGATACTGTTACTTCGAATTTATCATTAAAGCAAAGTATTGGAAATTTATATATTGGTGGCGATTATGGCGGATATTTATTTAGAGGAAAGATTGATGATATTAGGATTTATAACAAAGTATTGTCAGATACGGAGATTGTCTCCCTTGCAAACGAAACTACTTATTCAATAAAATCATTATCAAATAGTATTTTTACGGGAAAGGAATTTGAGTTAGAAATTTCGACTGATACTTTAAAAACAAGTTTAAATATTATTTCATATCAATTCGATTTAGAATTTGACAATAGCAAGGTCGTATATAAAAGTGCATCAGTTGATGGAACAATTGCATCAGGAGGTTCTGTAACAGTAAATACAGTCGAAGCAGGTAAGCTTAATATCAGCTATATGTCAAGTACACCGCTTTCAGGTGCAGGTAATATTTTAAAACTTAATTTTAAAGCCATTGATGGTGGAACAACTACTCCAATAATTTCTAACTTTCTTTATAATACCGATACGGTATATAATGTTTCAAATGGTACAATTACAATTGCTTACAAATATGGCGATGTAGATGTAAATGGCTATGTTCAGGCATATGATGCAGCCTTGGCGTTACAATATTCAGTAGGCATTGATGCTTTACCATCAGTTGACCCGCTACCTTGGGAAGCTTGGCGTGTTAAAACAGCTAATGTTGATTCAATTGGCGGTGTAACTGCCAATGATGCAGCATTAATTCTTCAATACTCCGCAAAAATCATTAATACATTTCCGGCAAACAGCAAATTAAAAAGTGCTAAAGCTAATAATGCTGATGTTACAATAACACAAGAAGGAGATAAATTAATTTTCCGTTCACAAGGTAATTTGATTGGCTTGAACATGTTTGTAAAAGACAATATTGCGGCTCTTGGACAACCAACAGTTTTAGACCAAAACATGATTAAAGCAATAAACATAAATGACAACAATTATGCAATTGGATTGGCAACTGCTTACGCACCAGCCGAAGGAAGTACATTTATGACAATTCCATTAAAATCAACTGCACCAACAACACTCAGTTTCGATATGATTATAAATACCGAAAACAAAGTAAAATCGGTGTCAACAGTAACTGCAATAAATAATTCAGGAATAAAAGGGTTTGCAATTTATCCAAATCCTGCAAACGAAGAATTGAAAATTACCATGCCCGATGGTTACAAAAATGCTTCGGTATCAATTTTCGACCTCGAAGGCAAACAGGTTTACAACGGTTTATTAAAATCGTCAAATAGTTCAATCAATGTAAACTCAATTTCATCGGGGATTTACACCATCCAGATTTCAAACGGTTCAGAAACATTGAGCCAGAAGTTTGTAAAAAAGTAGATTTGATAAAACCCTTTTAGATACGCCCTGTCAGTAATGATATTTTGCTGGCAGGGTTTTTCTTAAAGTCATGGTTAGTATATGGCTTAGATTATAAAACAACAATAAAAAAAAGCCTTGATTGAGATTTGTTCCCATCGCTCTCGTCCCTTCGCTACAAAGCACATGCCGCAAACGCTCAAAGTCAGCCCACAGTCCGAATTTGCGGCAAGAGCTTTTGCAGCCCATCCCACACCAGCGCACGGTATGCGAGCATTTGTACATTTAATCAACTTTGCTTACATTTGATGAAGAATAAAATAAAGGTCAGCGCCCAACCCGCGGTAAACATAATAAGGGCAAAAGTGCTATATTTAAAATATGAATAAGAAAGAAACGACATGCGGAAATTGGAGCGAAGTACTCCGAAACCCTTACTATGCTTACCACCAACGTTATGATTCAGCACGGACATTTCGCTAAAAGCCAAATTTACCTGCTCTTTTAGTAAGTGA
>DYPF01000039.1:15877-17345 GCA_020720105.1 Chloroherpeton thalassium | reverse complement strand
CTTCACTCTATCTTGATAATGGTTATTTGCAAGCAAGACTTCTTCCAAATGAAAATCGCATAAGTGCCGATTCGATTGATTTGACAATTATGGTTTACGAAGGAACTCGTTTCAAGATTGGCAAAGTGAATATTGTTGGTAATTCCAAAACTAAAGATAAAGTTATCAGACGCGAACTTTTTACCCGCCCAGGTGAATATTTCGATCGTTCCGCTATTATCCGTAGCGTCCGTGCTTTGGGTGTGATGAATTACTTCAATCCCGAGAAGTTGCGACCTGATGTTAAGCCTTCCGAAATTGATAATACAAGTGTTGATGTTATTTATAATGTGGAAGAACGCTCCACCGATACTTTTAATGCCTCTGTTGGTTTTGCTGGATATTATGGTTTAACTGGCTCTATCGGTTTTTCATTTAATAATTTCTCAATTCTTGAACCTTTGAAAGGTGGTGCAGGTCAAATTTTCACTCTAAGTTGGGAATTTGGACAATTTACTCGCTATCAAACATTTTCATTAGGCTTTACTGAACCTTGGTTGAATAATGAGCCAACAACAATTGGCTTTAATATCTTCGATACTCAATATTCATACTATTTTGATATGCGCCGCACAGGTATTAACCTAAACTTAGGTAGAAGATTCCGCTGGCCCGATGATTATTGGCGTGGCGATTGGAGTTTGCGTTGTGTTTATAATGATGTTGGCTCGGAATCTTCCACTTATTTTATTCCTGGAACTGAAATCACTTTGTCCCAAAAATATTCAAGAACAAGTATTAATAATCAATTTTTCCCATCAGTTGGTTCAAGATTTTCTCTCAGCAACGATTTTGCGATGGGCTCTCTTGGAATTGGAAGAACTGATTATGTCAAAACTGAATTAACTTATGATTCTTTCACCCCGATTTGGTCGTTTGAAGGACAAGATAAATTAGTCTTTATGTTATCTTCAAAATGGGGATATATTGCTGGATTGAATACTGACGAAACTATCCCACCTATCGAAAGATATTATTTGGGTGGAAATGGATTAAGTGGATGGGGCGTAACTCCTTTGAGAGGTTACCAAGATAGATCTATTGGCAACGAAAATGGAAATGCTGTTCTTGCTCGTTATACTGCTGAATTGCGATTTGCAATTTCGGTTGACCCGATGCCGATTTATGTTTATGCCTTTGCCGAAGCTGGCAATGTTTGGGATAAATTTAGCAAAGTAGATCCCTTTACTCTCAAACGTTCTGCTGGTGTTGGTGTGCATTTATTGATAAATCCAATTGGTATGATTGGATTTAGTTATGGTTATGGATTTGATGTGCCGAATAATGCGACTAAATCTTCTGGTTGGCAGTTCTTATTCCATTTAGGTCAGCAATAATGTTATAATGTTATAATGTTATAATGTTATAATGTTGTAATGTTGTAATGTTGTAATGTTGTAATGTTGTAATGTTGTAATGTTGTAATGTT
>DYPF01000039.1:13083-15777 GCA_020720105.1 Chloroherpeton thalassium | reverse complement strand
GTAAAAATTAAAATTTAGAAAGTTAAAATTAATAATTTAAAAGGTATAATTTATATGAAAAAAATCATTCTAATTGCCGCAATCGTAATGGTTGTAATTTCCTCTGTTTCAAATGTAGCGTTTGCTCAAGCTGGAACTACTGCAATGAAATTTGCCGTTGTGGATATTGAAACAATCTTAAAAGAAATGCCCGAAGCAATCGAAGCAGACAAAAAATTGAAAGATCTTGGCACAAAATGGCAAGATACTTTGGTTACAGTGAAAAAAGATTTTGATGATAAAATCCAAAAATATCAAAAACAAAAATCTTTGATGAACACTGACCAACAACAAAAAGAAGAAGAAGCATTGCAAAATTTACAAATGCAAATTATGCAATATCAAGAGCAAAAATTTGGAAATACTGGTGAATTGAACATCGCACGCGATAAATTCTTAGAGCCAATAAGAGTAAAAATTAAAGAAGCTATCGAAAAAGTTGCTAAAGATGAAAAAATTTCATTAGTTTTAGATAAAGGAAATGCTGCTCTTCTCTATTTTGAAGATAAAAACGATTTAACTTATAAAGTGCTTGATGTAATTAAGCGCGGTTCAACTAAATAATTTCAAATTATAAGGAATTAATTTATGAAAATTCCAAAATCAAATATCACATTTTCAATACTTTTATTATTATTGATAATGTCAAACTCTCTTTATTCGCAGAGAGTTGCTTTTATTAATTCACAAATGATACGCTCCAAGTATCCAGAATCCCAAGCAGCAGAGCAACGCATTCGTTCGTTTGTAGATGAATGGAAACGCGAAATGGGTGTGATGCAAAAAAATATTGATAATTTGGAATTTGAAATAAGCAAAAACCGCCTTATTTGGACAGAAGAAGAGAAAGGTCAAAAAGAAAAAGACTTGATTTCTCTTAAAGAACAATACGATGGCTTTGCAAAAGCTAAATTTTCGCCAAATGGTGAATATGATATAATTGTTAAGCAAATAATGTTGCCGATTGACCAAAAAATTGCTGTTGCTGTTCAAGGTGTTGCCAATTCTCGCAAATTTGACATCGTATTCGACCAAAGTATTCAACCACTTGCTTATGTTAATTTTAAATTTGATTTGACTTTGGAAGTGCTTAAACAACTTGGAGTTGATGTTTCGGAATTTGAAAAAGAATTGCAAGATAAAATTCAAAAAGATCCAGCAAATGTACAGAAAGAATCAGTTAAACCTCGCAAAGTTTCCAGAACTAAAAAGCAAACTGATACTCGCGAGATGGAAAGGACTGACGAACCTCCTACAAATGAGCCTCCAACCGAAGAACCACCAGTTGAAGTGCCAAAAAAATAGAGGATTTTTGAGATGAAAATTAGTGAAATTGCAAATTTGATTAATGCAAAAATAGTTGGAGAAACAACTGATGATATTTTGCAATTAAATAGAATTGAACACGCCACAAAAAATGAGATAACATTTTATTCTGATAAAAAATACTTGCAATATTTGGAAAATTCAGATGCAACTGCAATTATCGTTCCTGAGAATTTCGATGGACAGCCAAAGGAAAATCAAGTATTTCTTTGTGTTGCCAATCCATATATTGCTTTTTTAATGTTGATTAACCACTTTGCTCCCAAGCCATCGGAACAAAGTGGTATTCACTCTTCGGCTGTTGTTGAAACAACTGCAACCGTGCATCCAACTGCACATATCGGAGCGAATTGTTATATTGGTGAATATGTAGAAATTGGTGCAAATACAATAATTCGTGCAAATACAACAATTCAAAATAATTCCAAGATTGGTGATAATAATCTGATTCATTCAAATGTTTCGATTTATTACAATACTACTATTGGGAACAATTGTATTATTCATTCTGGGGCTGTTATTGGTGCTGATGGTTTTGGATTTTTCGAAAATGCAGATAAATCTTACACAAAAATTCCACAAATTGGAAATGTTGTAATTGAAAATGACGTAGAAATTGGTGCAAATACTGCAATTGATAGGGCTTTGGTTGGTTCTACTTTTATACGAAATGGAGTAAAGTTGGACAATTTGATACAAATTGCCCATAATGTTGAGCTTGGCGAACATACAGCAATTGCAGGTTTGGTGGGAATTGCAGGAAGTGCTAAGATTGGTAAAAGGAATAGAATTGGCGGACAGACAGGCATAAGCGGTCACATATCAATTGCTGATGATGTTACATTTATGGCGATGTCTGGAGTACCAAGCGCAGTTGAAAAAGCAGGAATTTACTTTGGAGCACCGATAAGGGATAGATTAACGGGCTTTAAGATTGCGGCAGTTATCCACAACCTACCAGAACTTAGTAAAGATGTTCAAAAAATCAAGAAAAAATTAGAAATAGAATAGTAAAATCAAAATAAATTACAACCTTCCGAAACTCAATACTTTCGGAAGGTTTTTTTTTGAAGAAAATAAGCAAATCTGATTATAAAAACTTTAGAATAAAATACAACTATCTCCCCTATTTAAACATAATTTTTAATAATGATTCGGAATATTTTCATAAGTCATTGATTTTACGGAATCAAAACTCCGAAAATCCTAATCAAAATATTTTGATTAAAAATTATTGTTATTCAAGTAGAATTATTTAATTTACAATTAAAATATATTGTTATTCAAGTAGAATAATGAAACTACAACAAAAAAAATCCAACACTGATA
>DYPF01000039.1:0-12983 GCA_020720105.1 Chloroherpeton thalassium | reverse complement strand
TATTGTTATTCAAGTAGAATAATGAAACTACAACAAAAAAAATCCAACACTGATAAAGGTGTTGGATTTCAAATTATATATGTTAAAATAAATTATTTAACAATCATCATTGTATATGATTTTGAATATTTTCCAGTTGACAAAGTGTAGAAATATGTACCAGCTGGTAATGACATTGTTTCGAAGTTTGATTGGTAAGTACCGATATTCAAATATTCATTAACCAAACTTGCTACTTCTTGACCCATTTGATTGTATACCTTTAAAGTAACAAAAGATGGTTCGTTGATTGCAAAAGCAATTTTAGTATTGTTAGCAGCAGGGTTTGGAGAGTTTTGGGATAATGAAAAAGCATCAGCTGAATTATCTAATTCGCTTACAGTGTTTGGATCATATTCACCAGTATAACGACCATAAACTATGAAACGGTAATTTTTACGAACAGTTTGTTCTGCCATAAAAGCAGGATACATAGCAAGCCAAGTATTATAATCAGGTGAAGAAGTTGATGGTTTTCTAGGAGCAATTGTAGCGCTCAAGAAACTGCAGCTATCATTTTGTTCACCATAGTGACGGATTGTACCTGCATAGCATTTTTGATAAGGTGCAGTCCATTCCCAAGCACCAATCATATTTACAATATCGCTAAGATCGTTCAAATCATCTTTAGTGATTAAAATCATAATTCTATCGTCATTTTTATAAGAGTTCATATCAGCATATTCGCTTAAGTTAAGTACTGAATTTTTGATATAATAACCACCATTTTCTTCGTAAATACGGGAGTTTATGTAAGCTGGGTCTAAAGTGATTGCATTTGTTAATTTATCATAAACATCAATGTTATAGTCAATATCAAAAGTTCCAGGATTATAATCAGCAGCACCGAAGTTTGGCATATTAAAATCGTTTGCATTTAAGATTGAAAACAAGAAAGCATTTTTAATTGGGCTGGATGGATAGCTATGTAATGAGAAAATCACTGAGTCAATTGTAAAGTCACCTGATTTTAATTGTGGATAAATCCAGCTAACTGAAGGCAACATTTGGAAATAACCGTTTAATTTAAATACTGAATTTCCTGTTTGATCTACTACGTTTATTGGCATTTGAGTATCGCCAATATAGTAAAAATCATCTCTATTGTTAGGATCGTTCACATTGTAAATAATTCTTGCTGTATCCACTGAATTATCTTCAGGATAAGGGTGATAACGGGTGCTGAATGCAACAGATTCATTTTCTACTGGCTCTCCCTGTAGGAAGAACTTTTGTAAGTCTTGTTTTTTAACTTCAATTGATGAAACTGCTTCGTGAGTAGCAGGAACAGCTAATTGAGCTTCGTGAATAGTCATTTGTGGACTTAATGTAATTGGCATATTTTCCACCAATCTTTTCTCTGCATAGGAATTGCTACAAACTAACAAAGAAATAGCAATAAGTAGGATTAATTGTTTCATAAAAAAACCTTTTATAATTTATAATTGAAATGTTATTTATCTTTTAACGTTTTAACTAAATACAAAGTTACAAATTTACAACAAATTTAACGTTTATTAACACATTATTCGTAATATCGTATTAAATTATTTAGAAAATGGTAGAAACAATTATAAATTACATCAGCACTATCCCCACTCCATTGATGGCGATAGCAATTTTCCTAATCGCTTTTGTTGAAAACGTCTTCCCACCCTCCCCCAGCGATGCACTGATATTATTCTCAGGAACATTAGTTCCCAGCGGTAATGTTGATTTTGTTTTACTCTGGATTTTTGCCACTCTCGGTTCTTTAGCGGGCTTCTTAACAATGTTTGCTGTTGGAGTGAGCTTTGATAAAAAAGTGATTGAGCAAGGCAAATTGAAATACATTAAATACGAGACAGTGATGAAAGTTGAAAAATGGTTCCAGAAATGGGGTTATAGTTTAATTGTAATCAACAGATTTTTGTCGGGCACTCGTGGGGTTATTTCATTTTTTGCAGGAATGTCGCTCCTAAAAGTAAGAACAACCACAATTCTAAGTGCTATAAGTGCAGCAATTTGGAATTTCATTCTATTATACTTAGGATTGACTTTTTCTAATAATTGGCAAGAAATTAACAAACAAATAGAAAAATACGGCACATTTATTTTCTATGCCGTATTATTCTTAATTACTATTTTTATAATTTATACTTTACTGAAAAAGAAAAAAACTGCTGATGAAAAATAAACTATATACTAGATTAGATTTAAGTTTTTGAGGGCTTCCGAAACTTTCTCGGTCGTAAATGGTTTTACTAAATAGCCATCACATTGATTAGAAAAAGATTTCTTTACAGTTTCATAATCATCTAATGCTGTGCACATAATTATTTTAGTTCTGTCCTTGCCTTCAATATTGTGGTTTGATTCAATCTCTCGAATTTTTTCTAATGCTTCCATACCATCCATTTCTGGCATCATAATATCGGAAAAAATTACATCATAGAACTCGTTAGTTTGAATACTTTTTTCAACTGCATTCACACCTAATAATCCATTTTCGGCAATGTCAGATGTACCATAAGCAAGCAACATTTCTTGTAAGACCATCGAGGTAATATAATCATCTTCTATTACTAATGATTTCATAAAACACCTATTTTTTTAAATTTATTTCACTAATTTGTTTTGCTATTTGATCTACTTCCCACTTAAGAGCATTAAATAAGATATCAATGTTTGTTGAATCCATTAGAAGTGCTTTTTTGGAAATCTTGGTTGCCAAACCAATAGTTCTCAATACTCCAAAACCAGATAAAGCATATCTAATCTTATTGGATGCTTCGAATATTGACTTATACTCGTTTTTTTCGATAGCTTGTTCTAAATCAAAAATAAGAGGTTTATAAGTATGCGAAAAGTGTTCGATAACTTTCAGAATAATATCTTTGGATTGAGTATTAACAATCTCTTTTAAATCAAATTCAAATAATTGATTTTTTTGTTGGTCGCTAATTTCATTAAGTAAATTCATCAATTGTTTTATATTAATAGGCAACTCTAAGTAATTGTCGATGCCATAATTATAAGCAGATTCCTTATCAAATGGATTATTTGGATTATTTATCGCAATTATTGGAGTATGCTTACTAAAATCAACTTCTTTTTTTCGGATTTCTACAATAGTATCAATAATATTTGTTTGTTCAATTTTTGTATTAATAAAAACAATATCAGTTGGTCTTAAAGAGAAAAAGTCTATTGCATCTCTGCCTGTTTCCACAAGAAATGTTGTAATTCCAGAGTTAGAAAGAATTTTTTCAAATTGTTTTTGATTGTCCTTATTTGGATCGGCATATAAGATATATTTTATAGTATTTTGTAACTCAATTTCCTTTAATAATTCATTTGAATGAATTTCTATTTTATCCATTTTAGAATTTGATGTTTCAGCATTATTTTTATCTAATACAACAGAAAAATAAAAAGTCGTACCCGAGCCAAGTTTGCTCTCAAAAAATATTGTTCCAGACATTAAATCAACAATTTCTTTTGAAATGGATAAGCCTAAGCCCGTTCCTCCATAGTTTCTGGTCATTAATGGTTCTAATTGCATAAAGCTTTCAAAAATCCAATTTCTTTTGTTGTCGGGAATTCCAATTCCAGAATCTTGAACAACAAATTCAATTTTTACATTATTATCTGTCTCGTCAATTCTTTTAATTTCAATATTTACAAATCCATCTTTGGTGAATTTGATTGAATTCCCTACAATATTTGTAATTAATTGTTTTAATTTGCCTGCATCACCAAAAAGAGTTTTCGGAATAGTTTCGTCAACACGGTAAAAGAAGGAAAGTTTTTTATTAATAGCAATTTGCTCAAGCAAAAGCATTGTTTCATCAATTTCTTCGTAAAAATCAAATTCTACTTTAACTGCTTCAAACTTGCCCATTTTTATCTTCGAAAAATCAAGCAAATCGTTGATTATTGAGAGTAAATTTTCGGACGATGAATAAATAGTGTCGATAAACTTTTTAGTTTTGTCGTCCAAATTCATATTTTTAAGAATACTTGATATTCCCAGAATACCGTTCATAGGAGTTCTTAATTCATGACTTACTTTAGCTAAAAATATGCTTTTCGATTCATTTGCTTTTTCGGCAAAATCCTTAGCTTCAGTTAATTCCAATTCGTACTGAATTCGCTTGGCAATTTCGTCATTCAACGCTTGATTGATTGCTTCGAGCTCTGCAGTTCTTTCTTTAATTAGTTTGTCAAGAACTACATTTCCTTTTATTAATTGATCCTCTTTAAGTTTTTTGTTTGTTATATCATCTAAAATTGCTATTGAGTATGTATGTTCCCCTATTTCATTAAAGAAAGGAGTATAGGTAATTGTTGCCCAGAAGGGATCAGTCAAACTTGTACTAAATAGAATTTCTCCCTGATAAGGTAGGTGATTATCCACTGATCTAATAAATTTATCAAAGTCGTCAGGGGTTCTTGCATCAAAAGCATATTCTATCAACGAAGTTCCTACTAAATTCTCAATCGTTCTATTTAAAAATTTTGCAAAACTTGTATTAACAAATTCTACTGTATTATCTTTATTTAAAATTGCAACTAATGAGATGCTTTCTTGCAATGCTTTTGATAAAATATTATTATATTCAATATTTTTCTGATATTCTAATTGAATTTGTTTATTCTTGTAAATGTTATTTAGAATGATTTCTAAATTTTTAATATTTATCGGTTTTAGGAGATGTTGATAAATACCCAATTCAATAGCTCTTAGTAATATTTGCTTATCATCGAATGCTGTTTGTAGAATAACAGGAATTTCTTGATCAATTTCTCTTATTCTGGATGTCAGTTCAAGACCATCCATATTTGGCATACTTACATCAGTTATTACAACATCAATCTTATCTTTATTTGCTTTAAAGTATTCCAGTGCTTCTACTCCATCTTCGGCAACAAAGAAATTTTTAACATATTTTTTTAATATCTTGTTTAAAAAAATATTAGATGCTACTTCATCTTCGGCAGCTAAAACAAATAAATCTAATGGAGTTTCTATATTCATAATTATTGCTTTCCTTCAAAAACTTTTTTATCATATTCAATTTGGTTTATAAGTTTTTTTGAAATTTCTTCTAATGGTAACTGAATATCGACTGCACCAATGTCATAAGCAACTTTTGGCATACCATAAACTACAGATGTTGCTTGGTTTTGACCGATAGTTTTAGCACCATTTTGTTTCATTAACTTTAATCCTTGTGCTCCGTCATTGCCCATACCTGTAAGTATTATTCCATAAGCATTAGTTCCCACATACTGAGATACTGATTTAAATAGTACGTCTACGCTTGGTCTGTGTCCGTTAACTTTATCAGCTTGATTTAGCTTGACAATGTATCTTCCACCCGATCTTTCTACAGTCATGTGATAATCACCAGGAGCGACTAATACTCGTCCATTAATAATTCTGTCTCCATCTTCTGCTTCTCGCACGGTCATCATCGAAACTTGATTTAATCTATCAGCAAATGCCTTGGAAAATCCAGATGGTATATGTTGGACAATAACAATACCAGGAGTATTTGGCGGTAAAACGCTAACAACTTTTCGAATTGCTTCTGTTCCACCTGTTGAAGCACCTATTGCAATCAATTTATCAGTTGATTCGGATAATGCTTGCGAACCAGTAATATTTGGTTTGGATTCTTGCTCTTGTTCATATTTCTTATTTTTCCAATGTGAAACATTTGCAGTTGAGGCAATTTTAATTTTTGTTCTTAATTCTGTTATCATTGCCATCAAACCTTCGGCTACATTCGACATAGGCTTTGGCACATAATCTACAGCTCCAGCCTCTAATGCTTGCAATGTAACATCCTTACCCTTTTGAGTTAAAGAGCTAACAACAACCACTGGTAGTGGGAATTGCGGCATTAATTTTCTAAGAAAAGCAATACCATCCATTTTTGGCATTTCAACATCTAAAGTTAAAACGTCTGGGCGTAGTTTAACAATTAAATCTCTTGCTATATACACATCAGGTGCAGTGCCAACTACTTCAATTCCTTGGTCTGCACTTAATCCTTTGCTTAAGATATCGCGAACTAATGCAGAATCATCAACAATTAGCACTTTAACTTTTTTATTTGTTATATTTGGATTGTTCATATTTATTTATTTTTATAAAACTTTTTGATATGCTGCGGGCATTATATATTTGAAATCTGACCTTTTTCTATCTATTGTTTCGCTATGCCCAATGTAAAAAAATCCGGTATTTACTAAGTTGTTATAAAACTTGTTAATAAGATTAACTCGAGTATCAGCGTCAAAATAAATCATCACATTTCTGCAAAAAATCACATCAAATTCTTGTTTGAATGGGAAAAAGTCATTCATTAAATTAAAACGTTTATATGAAACTTCTCTTTTAATATCATCGGTAACTGCCCAGTTACCACCACTTTGTTTGAAATATTTATCTCGTAGATTTGTATCAAAATTATGCAACTTTGTACTTTCGTAAACACCTGCAATTGCTTTGCTTAACGCAACAGTTGATATGTCTGTTGCTAACACTCCAGCATCCCATTGTTTGTAGCTATCGCCAAAGTATTCTTTCATCAAGATTACCAAGGTATAAGGTTCTTCGCCTGTACTACAACCAGCACTCCAAATCCGTATATCTTTGGATTTTTCTTTATTTTTTCTTGCAACAAGCTCTGGAAGTGCAATATTTTGAAAATGTTTAAAATGATCAAACTCCCTTCCAAAAAAAGTATGATTTGTTGAAATTTTGTCAACAAGTTTACTTAATGCTAAGCCAGTTTTATCTTCTAAAACAAATTTATAATATTCACCAAAAGAAGAAAAGTTATTATCTTTTAATACTTTTAATAATCTTCCTGTAACTAAAGCTTTTTTCTCAACAGTTAGGTTTATTCCAACTTTCTCGTAAATCAAATCGCGAATCAAAGTGAAATCAGAATCACTAATTAAATCAATTTTTCCTTGGCTTATTTCTTGGTATCTTAGGTCCATACTTAATTATTTGGTTAATTTAGCTAATATATTAGAATTAATTTAATTCTATATTTTGATTTAAGTCTTCGAAAAGTAATTTTTCAAGGTCAAGCAAAATCTTCACTTCTGTACCTAACTTTGCAATTGATTTAATATATTTACTTTTGGAGCCCTTGTAAGTTTGTGGTTGCGGAAATATTTTATCTACATCTATTCTCATTACTTCAGATACATTATCAACAATCATTCCAACACCCATATTGCGAGACCTAACTAATACAATGCATGTTCTTTCTGTATAAGGAACTGCTTCGATGCCAAATCTGTTGCGAATTTCAATCACAGGATAGATAATTCCTCTTAAATTAATTATTCCTTTAATGTAATTAGAAATATTTGGGACTTTTGTGATTTTCTGTATTCCAATAATTTCGGTTACATACATTATCTCGAAACCATAAATTTCCTCGCCAATATTGAATGTTAAATATCGGTTTAGCAGGGTTTCTTCATCTTCTTGCGAAAAATCAAGAAGGTCGTTATTTTCATATAGTTTGTCTTCCATAATTATCTCCTTAAGCCATTACTAAATTTGAGTTATTAAAACTAAGTGGATTTTCAGCCAATGTTAGCGTGCCTTCGATATCTAAAATTAGTCCGATGCCACCATCGCCAAGTATCATACAGCCAATTATACCTGGAACTTTGCCGATGTATTCAGATAAGCCTTTGATTACTGCTTGTTGTTGTCCAATTAATTCATCAGCAAATAAACAGAATTTCTTACTTCTTGATTCCACTATTAAAATTATTCCTCTTTCAAGGTCAGTAAATCTTGGTTTAATATTGTATAATTCATGTATTCTGAACACAGGTAATATTTCATCGCGAACTTTAATCATTTCCAATCCGTCCATTGTTTTGCTAACAGCAGCACTGGATACTCTAAATGTTTCGCTTACATTCATCAATGGCAAAGCAAAGGTTTCTACACCTACATTTACTAATAGAGCTTCCATTATAGCTAAGGTAAGCGGTATTCGCAAAGTTACTGTTGTTCCTTTGTGTAATACGCTTTCCACATCAATTGCACCACGCAATTTTTCGATGTTTTTTCGGACTACATCCATACCAACACCGCGTCCTGAAATATCGGTAACTTGAGCGGCAGTAGAAAATCCTGGCTCAAAAATTAATGCGAATATTTCTTTGTCGGTCATTTTTTCGGCAGGAACTTGCAATAATCCTTTCTCTTCGGCTTTCTGCAATACTCTTTCTTTATTAATTCCCGCACCATCATCTTTAACTGAAATTAGGATTTCATTACCTTCATACCTTGCTGAAAGATACACTGCTCCTGTGTCGGATTTGCCGGATGCAATACGAACTTCAGGTGTTTCAACTCCATGATCCATAGAGTTTCGTAAAATATGAACTAATGGGTCAGAAATTTCATCAATTACATTCTTATCCATTTCTGTCTCTTGTCCAGAAATGGTTAAATCTACTTTCTTTCCTAATTTGATTGATACATCTCTTATCAATCGTTTCATCTTATTGAACAAACCCTCAAGCGGCATCATTCTAACACTCATCGTAATTTCTTGCAATTCACGTGTTATTTTATTTAGTTGATTTGCTGCTTTAACAAAGTTCGGCATAATCAATCCATTCAAATCTGGATTTTTAGTAACCATTGTCTCAATTGTAATTAATTCACCAACTAAATCGAAAAGTTTATCAATTTTAACTGTTTCAACTCTAATATCTTGCTTTTGAGTTTGTTGGAAATTTTTAGAAACATTTTGCTCATCCTTTTTTTCTTTAACTATAGTTGGAGCTACATTTTGATTTACTATTGGCTTAGGTGCTATTTTTTCAGAAGGTACATTTTGCACTGGCTCAACTTTAGCTGCAACTTTTTCTGGAGGAGTTGCAACAAATACTTTCGGTGTTGGTTGTACTTGTTTTACTTCAGTTGCAGGTGGATTTGACTCAATTCCAATATTATTAACTCTATTTATAAGTGTTTCGATGTTACTCAACAATAGTGATACAACAATTGGATCCGCTTCTAATTCTTTCTTTCGTAATGAATCCAATATCATTTCGGTATCCATAGAAATTTCTTGAATTTCTTCGAAACCCATAAAACCAGAATTACCTTTAATACTATGGATCGCTCCAAATATTGTTGCAATTAAATCAAAATTATCAGGTTCTTTCTCCAATTTTAGTAAATTATTCTCAGTAGTTTCTAACAAATCTTTTGAATCGGCAATAAATTGCATTATCATATCTTCGGAGATAAGCCCACCTAAATCCATTTCAAGATTAGGTTCTATGCTACTTTTAGCATCTTCTACAATGGTAAAATCTGTATCAATATCGGGTTCAGAAATATTGTAACTTTGTTCGACTACTTGATTATCAGAAGAATTTAAAACATAAGCCTCAAATTCATTTGATTCTTGTGTTTTAGCTTGGACACTAATTGGGGGAGCCATAAATTCAGCAAAGTCATTTTCTGACTCAACTTGATTGGTATCGCCATTCTTAATCTTTTCGATAGCATCGATAATTATCAATTTCATACTTTCAGCTTCGTCTTCGCCCGCTTGATCAGTAAATTCATTAGCAATCAAATGCAACAAATCTCTTAGCATATCAAATGTCGTATAGATCAGTGTGATTAATTCATCTGTTACGGGCACTGTCTGCTTCCTTAGCAAGTCCAATAAAGTTTCTGCTTCGTGTGTAAGCCTATTTACAACTTTCATTCCAAAAAAACCCGAAAGCCCTTTTAGAGTGTGAAATACACGGAAAATTGTATTTATTACCTCTGGGTCAGACGAAGTTTTTATTTCTTCTACTAATGGTTCAGCATTATCTAAAGAGTCTACTGCTTCGGAGACAAATGCACCAATCATCTCAAGTGTTTCATTATCAAGTTTATTTTCACTCATATTTATCACTAATTTGAATTTTTAATAATATTCGATGTTTAAATTAATAAAAAAAAATGAATATTTAAACAAATTTGCAATTTTTTGTGCCTTAATTGATAATTTTGTACTTATATTTTTCTCAAAGAATAAAAAAGTAGAGTTTTATGAGTAAATTTAAAATTGCATGGTTGCCCGGTGATGGTGTTGGTAACGATGTTTTAGAAGCAACCAAAATTGTTTTAGATAAGTTAAATTTGGATGCTGAATATATTCACGGCGATATTGGCTGGGAATTTTGGTGCAAAGAAGGTGATTCTTTTCCTCAAAGAACTATCGATTTATTAAAAAATGTAGATGCGGCTTTGTTTGGTGCAATAACTTCCAAACCCGTAAAAGATGCTGAAAAGGAATTAGTTCCCGAATTGCAAGGCAAAGGATTAGTTTACCGTTCTCCAATTGTTAGAATGAGGCAAATGTTCGATTTATATAATTGTATGCGTCCTTGCAAAGCTTACGATGGCAACCCTCTAAATTACAAAGAAAATATTGACATTGTAATTTTCAGGGAAAACACCGAAGACTTATATGCGGGTGTGGAATTCAATCCTGTTCCCGAAGATTTGCAAAGTTTATTGACCACAATTAACAAAAATTTTGCTCCTTTTTCTAATCTCAAGAGCGATGAATACGCTATTTCTTGCAAAGTTAATACTAAAAAAGGTTCCGAGAAAATTATTCGTACAGGATTTGAATTTGCTAAAAATAATAATCGCAAAAAAGTGACAATTGTCCACAAAGCTAATGTTGTAAGAGCAACTGACGGTATGTTTTTAGAAATTGCTAAAGAAATTGCTAAAGAATATCCCGAAATTATTTTTGATGAAGCAAATGTTGATGCTATGACAATGTGGCTTCTCAAAAATCCATACAATTATGATGTGATGATTGCCCCAAACCTTTATGGAGATGTTATCAGCGATTTAGCAGCTCAACTTGTAGGCGGTTTAGGTTTTGCTTGCAGTGGTAATATTGGTAATAATTTAGCAGTATTCGAGCCAAGTCACGGCTCCGCTCCTAAATATGCTGGTCAGTACAAAGTAAATCCAATTGCTACATTCCTAAGTGTCAAAATGATGTTAGATTGGTTAGGAGAAACCGAAAAAGCACAAAAATTAGAAGAAGCAATTTCTCTTGTAATTAAAGAAGGAAAAGTGCGAACTTATGATATGGGCGGAGATTCTTCAACGCTTGATATGGCAAATGCAGTAGCCGATAAATTATAAATTAATTGAATTTCAAATAATTGTTATTCCTGTGCAAACGGGAATCCACTGCCAGAGCGGATTTATAGATTCCCACTTTCCCCACTTTCGTGAGGATGGGAATGACTGCAAAGCTGACTTATGAGACAGCCTCTTGAAAGTTTATATAATCTTTCGGAAGGTTTTTTATTATCAAATAATACACTATTAATCCCCAGCGAAAGCGGGGATTTTTTGTTTATTATTAATTGAATGAATGATTAATTTAATTAAATGAATAAAAAATGTATTACTTTATTAAAAAATTCAATATTTTTTCTTCATAGTAATCGATGAAAAGCTCATAGTAATTGATGAAGAGTGCATCCAACGAGATGAAGATCTCATAGTAAATAGTTGTTTGCTTATAGTAATATATTATGTATTGAATTAACCAACATTATAATAAAATATATTTTATGAAGTCAGAAAATTAAGTTTTGGATATACTCAGCCTAATGCAACATCTAAAAACATCATTACTGCAAATCCTAACATAGCGCCAATTGTTGCTGTATCGGTATCTTTATTTTGCTGAGATTCAGGAATTAATTCCTCGATAACTACATAAATCATAGCCCCAGCAGCAAAGGACAAAGCATAAGGCAAAATTGGCTTTGCTAATACAACTAATGTTGCTCCCAATACACCGGCTATTGGCTCAACTAATCCAGATGCTTGACCATACATAAAAGATTTCCTTCTAGATAATCCCTCACGTCTTAGTGGTATTGAAACTGCTGCACCTTCAGGAAAATTTTGTAATCCAATTCCTATTGCTAATGCGATTGCACCAGTAGTAGTAAATGCAGGGATATTATATTGCAAAGCACCAAATGCAACACCTACTGCTAATCCTTCTGGTATATTATGCAAAGTAATGGCTAAGACAAGTAGGATAGATCTATGCCAACTTGTTTTGATACCTTCTGCTTGAGTCATTGGCAAACCCATGTGCAAGTGAGGTAAAGTTTTGTCAATAATCCATAAGAAAAATCCGCCACCAAGGAACCCGATAACAGCTGGTAGCCACGAAATTCCACCAGATTGTTCCGACATTTCTATAGCTGGAGCTAATAAAGACCAAAAACTTGCTGCAATCATCACTCCTGCTGCAAAACCAAGCATTCCATCTAAAATATGCCTTTCAATTTCTTTAAAAAAGAATACCATTGCCGCACCAAGTGCTGTTACAAACCATGTGAATAAAGTAGCAATTAATGCTTGTTGAATATGAGTTAAACTTAGAAAAAATTCCATATTACAAATAATTATCAATGTTAAAAAACAAATTTAACTAAAAAATGAAAATCATTATTATTTTTATTGATAATTTATCTTTTTCAATTATTTAACTTGAACAGATTTTTGGAGAATGTGAGAATGTATGATTGTCATTCCCGTGCAAACGGGAATCCATAGCCTGTTTTGTCCTCACGCTAATCCCCCTGCCCCCTTTAAAAAAGGGTATGAATTAGGTTTTAGTTATTATTTACATAATACTTACACCATCTTTTCCCCCTTTCTCAAAGGGGGACTAAGGGGGATTTTAAAAAACTTCACCCTCGATGTTATATTTTCCTGTTTCAATTGTTATACTATTATTAGAAATTACATTTTGTAAAAAGTTTTTGTAATTTTGTTAAATATTGGAGTTGAATTATGATAAAGTTATTGATTTATCCAGATAGACTTCATCTTGGAGATGTTGGAC
>DYPF01000285.1 GCA_020720105.1 Chloroherpeton thalassium | reverse complement strand
CCCAACCCCAACCCCAACCCCAACCCCAACCCCTCTATTTGTTTAAAAAAGATCGAATGAATTATGAAATTTTGTTATAATATGATGATATATATTAATGCAATAGGACTAATCTGAGAGCTTCATAGGCAGTAGGATCCAAGTCATCCCACACTCCCAACTGCTTTACTTCACTGAAACTCAACTGCTGCTCTATGCCAAACGACAAACTATAAGACTGGATACTCTTCTATAAACACTCGTGTATGCCAATATTGAAGACTAAAAAATTGTTCATAGTACTTATCACTCTTCTTTGGAATTGTTTATCCTGCTGACATAAAAGAATATATTAATTATCAGTCTTAATGGTTAGTTCATTAAAAAAATATCAAACTAAGGTTTATTTGGAGTTAAATTTCTATACATGCAATCAATGTCAGATGGATACAAAGGAATACCAAATAATCGTTAGGATTTCTTAGTTTATGTAAAAGGTGATCATCTTTATACAGCCAAGCTGGAAGTTTATTATGAAAGAGCTATGATAAAAACAAAAGGAATTTGTGATATTGCGCTTCATTTGCAGGAAGTCAATTTAATTGAATCTCCTGAGTATATTGAAGATCAAAAATTTCTTCCTGATGCTAATTTATTGATACTTGGCAATAGTAATTAAACTTATGTTTATAAATTACCTACAAATTGGGAATAATAAAAATTCGAACGTCTTTACATCTACAAAAAGTTATCGAGACGGTAGAATCGCTCGCTAGATTTTGCAGTATCTATTGTTCTGAAAATAATAGCAGTTGGTTTCGAATCTGGAACAATTAAGATATTTAAGTTGGATTGGACTAAGAAATATTTACTTGAATTAAAAGGTCATCAAAGTGCCTGTCAAAGTGTTTTTGTGCCACCTCTCAATCAAAATTTTCTATATTCATCATCAACTGACTCAACAGTGCGAATTTGGAATTTAATTGACTACTAGCAAATCTATATGCTTCAGTTAGATGTGTTGATGGACAATGTAAAATTCATTACATAAAAATTATTATTTGCTAGTAAATTTGAATTGAAGGGGAAATCATATCTTTGCCATCTTAATACAAATATGCTTGATCCGATTGTAAATAATAACAAAGACGGGCATTTGGTTAAGATGAAATGTGACAAATAGTGGTGTGTAAGTATTTATTCTAATAATTTTTTGGAATTTTTTTCAATACTTAATCAGGAAAGAAATCTTTCGAATTAAAAGATTTAATATCCTTTGAAATATGGATTTATAAGGGATGTTATTCCTCTTGATACTACAACTTATGCTATTTCCTTAGAAAAAGGCTTTTCTCTGATCAAATTTGATAAAAAATAAATTAAATCCTAAAATTTTTAACTAAAAAAATTAGTTTATAATCAATCGATGGTGAGAGTGAAAGAGGGCGATGATGAATTCATTTAACTAATACATTAAAAGTTACTTGGAACATATCTTTTCAATGCTCTTTCGGATTGGAAAAATATTCCAACATCTATCAAAGTTGGTTTTGTTTATTTTCATCGTAATAACTGGCTGCCAAAATGGGACAGTACTTCTCAAATGAAAATAAATGCAACGCAGCAATAAAGTACATTTTGTGTGTTAGGCACGACAAAGGGTGAGATCTATTTTGTAGATATTGACAATCGGTTGCATTACTATACAAAAATTCAATTTCATAGTGATTAGATAACATTTATCAGATAGATCATATTTTAGGAAAAAAATGCTAAGCGTTGTTACTTTTTGTCAATTAGTAAAGATAAAAATATGGTAATTTGGAAACTTGATCAGGAAGAGCATCCATTGGCATTGGCTAGTGTCAATTATAACATCAATATTACTTATATTTAGGTTTTTAGATATTTTTTACTAATTGGATAAAAATAAGGAGATTTCAGTATCATCAAACTTGAATACAATTCTTCAGAATTAAAAGGATTTAAATCAAATAATTCAGTCGGACATCTTCGCTCTGTGATATGTGGTGATTACATGTAATACAAAAATCAGCATATATTCTTAAGTGGAGGATAGGACTCAGTAATTAAACTTTGGCTTGGTGTATAAAAACAATTAATATATCAATTAAAGCTGTTTGGTATTATAACTACCATCAACTTTATTCATCAGAAATTGAACTTGATTGTTTGCCACAATGAACAAATAAGCTACATTAAACAGGAAAAACTTAAAGCATTAGCCAAAGCAGATTCACAGTTGGATCATATCAATTAAAAATCCAATCAATCAATTTAAGATGTTAATTTACGATAATTTTTTTATAGATTAAGTGGGCAGGAACCATCCAGTCCCTTGAGAAGATTGGCCCATCCCAGAAATATAACTAGATATCATCAACTCGCACACATAAATCATTTGCTTCGGAAAAGCAGCAAAATTGATGACTACTCTCCCACTTATAGACTTAAACAAGAGGAATCGAATGCCAATCAAAGTCATAACTATCATATTCATACTCAGGCTGTTCACTCTAAGCCAATTATTTAATCAATATAGTAATTACCGATGAAAGAAGAAGGTTCAAAGATGCAATCGATGATAAAACTATAATCTATGGATAAATTGGTAAAAAAGCATAAAAGATTTCATATTGGTTCTTCTATGGATGAAAGTAGTGAGATAATGCTACCAAGAATATCAAACAAAATTTTTATTGATAATATTGGTCGATAGAGTAGTTTAAAGCGAGATTATTAGGTTATTTCATAGCTAAAATTGAATAAAAATAGATCATATTCATTGGCTGGTAGAAAGCAAGCATGATATTTTTGAATGTCTATTGAATAATTATATTTTGTAATAAAAAAGGTGGGGTTGGGGTTGGGGTTGGGGTTGGGGTTGGGGTTGGGG
>DYPF01000284.1 GCA_020720105.1 Chloroherpeton thalassium | reverse complement strand
GGGAGAGGACTGAGAATAAGCTGATTAGCTTATTCTCTTCCTACTCGATTATGCACTTTTTTTTCATCATTTAATTCATTATCAGGTAATACTACCGATTTATCAAGTTTCGGTATTTCTTTTTCTGCTTGGTCAAATATAAAGTTTACGACATTTATTGTTTGTTGTAAATTAGTTATACTAAAAGGGATAGCGTTTTTAATAAAATTATTGCCGTCTAATTTTGCAAACTCCCATTGTAATCCGGTGGCAACAATTCCGTAAATAGAAACATCTTTTGTATTATTTAATTTTTGACAAGCAAGCATTTCTGCTAAACATTGTCCCCAACCTAATGTAAAGTTTTCATGTTTTGCTTCAACAATAGCAACAATTGGAAGAGATAAAATTTCATATTGCTTGTTATCCAAAATGCTTACAAGATAATCTGGTCGTCCTTGCAATTTTTCGTCTGCTTTTATGTATGTTTCTGTCCATACATTTAGCATTTCATGGTTTTGCCATATTCTATTTATGATGGGAACTATAAAAAACTTATCTGCAAAAGATTCATTTGGTTTGTAAGTTTGTAATGCAAATTTTATATCTTTTTCAAACATTGGCGCAATTTCAATATTGGATAATTTTTCTGGAATAAAATCGCTTTTACCAATAATTAGTTCCGAATAACTTTCTTTAACTTTATTTAAACTTGTAAAATCTGTGAATGCCATAGTTTTATATTTTTTAATTTATTTGTAAATATACAAAAATTATTGAAATATACAAAAATTATTATTTTATTCATTATAAAGTTGTTGTATTTCACTATCAGTTAATGCTCGGTTGTATATACGAACATCATCAATTAAGCCTTTAAAATATCTTAATATTGTACCGCCACCATTTGACGCACCAATAATAATAGGTTTTGTAGAAACAGGCAAATTGCCTGTCACTGTTTTTGATGTAATTAATTGATTGTTAATGAATATTTTATCAGTCCCTGCATTACGTACAAATACAATATTTAACCATGTATTTAGACTAAAATTTGCTAAAAGTGCATTTGTTAGTAAACCGTATTGATATGTATTTATTGAAATTTGATTACCATAAGTTTGAATACTATAACAATCATTATTAATATCTTGAAACCATTTTGTTATTATTCCTTCTAAACCTTCAACAGTTTGGGGGTTATATTGTGTTTTATAAATCCAAAATGAAAAAGTTGCAGATGAAAAATTACTTTGATTTGAATTATTCGGAACATTTATATAATCATTTATGCCGTCAAAACTAAATGCACTATTAGTATTTCCTTTTCTATCTGTTGTTGCTGTTGCTCCGTTGTTTGTACCGTTATTTCCATTTCCGCTTTCATCAGTTGCGGTATTATTATTAAACGGATAATAAGCAACCAAACCATTATAAAGTGTTGTTTCTGTTTGTGTTACAGTTACTGATTGTGGACTTACATTTGTTCCTGATATTGTTATCGTTGCCGTTCTTATTGTTGCGGTTTTATTTTCGGTAAAATTAACATTTAAAGTTGCACTATTTGAACCGTTTGGATTTTGAATTGTACACCATGTTTGATTACTGCTTGCAGTCCATGAAGTATTGGAAGAAATATTAAAAGTTTTTGTACCTGCTTTATAATCTACATCTTGATTTGACGGTGTAACAGATAAATTATATTGTTGTGCCGATGCTTGTGTTACTGTTACGGTTTGTGGATTTACTCCTGTTCCTGTTATAGTTATTTGTGCAGTTCTGTTATTTATTGATGTATTTGCTTGATAATTTGCTGTTATTGTTCCGTTACCTGAACCACTTGCATTTGTCAAAGTACACCATGTTTGGTCGCTTGTTGCTGACCATGAAGTATTTGAGCTTACCGAAAAATTAACAGAACTTGCAGAATTTAAAACGTCTTGATTTGATGGTGAAACAGACAATGTTAATTGCAAACCTGTTTGAGTTAATGTAATAATCTGACTTGCAACTCCTGTTCCTGAAATTGTTATATTTGCCGTTCTTAATGTTTGTAAATTATTTGTACTATAATTAACTGTTAATGTTGCATTTCCATTTCCCGATGGATTTTGAATTATACACCAATTTTGGTCGCTGTTTGCTGTCCAATTTACATTTGAAGTTATTGTAAATGTTAAACTTCCTTGTGTCGAATTAACAGTTTGTGTTGTTGGCGTAACTGTCAAACTTGGACTTGGTGATGCTTGTGTAATTGTTATTATCTGTGGTGCAAGTCCGCTGTTTGTTGCTGTAACAGTAATAGTTCCTGTTCTTGTTGTGGCTGTGGTATTTGCTAAATAATTTACTTCTATTGCACCTGTTCCGTTTCCGCTTTGAGTACAAGTTAACCACGTTGGTTCACTGCTTATTGCAGTCCATGAAATATTGGATTGGATTGTTAAATTTGTTTTTCCGCTTGTTGATGGTGCAGAATATGTCAATGGCGTTATCGTTAAATTTGCTTGTGCAAGTACAAAATCATATATTTTCGTTTCACCTGCAATCGCAGTAACTGTTTGCGTATTTGGTGCATATCCGTCTTTTGATGCAAGAATTATATATTCTTTTGGTTGTAAGTCTTTAAATTCAAACTTACCGTCTATACTTGTTGTCAAGGCATTAGTTGAAGAATTTATTTTTATTAATGCTCCTTCAATTGGTTGTCCTTGTGATGTTTTAACTATACCTTGTATTATACCTGTTGTTTCAGGTTCAGGTTTTTTACAAGTTGTTAATGATACAACTAAAATACTAACTATCAACAGTGTTTTCAGTAATTGTT
This sequence comes from Chloroherpeton thalassium, assembly GCA_020720105.1. Lineage (GTDB taxonomy): Bacteria > Bacteroidota > Ignavibacteria > Kapaibacteriales > UBA2268 > GWF2-33-9. The sequence continues at coordinate 105 of DYPF01000284.1, read as the reverse complement.
TATTCATAATATTAGTAATCATTTAATTAATCGTTTAATTTTTTAGTGCATAACGTAAAATGCTTGAAGACGGCGGGTTTTGCGGGTTGCAAGTGAGCGTAGCGA
>DYPF01000038.1:7442-17558 GCA_020720105.1 Chloroherpeton thalassium | reverse complement strand
GTCTAATACTACGCTTGGATTGAATTTATTTTCTTCGGAATTATAATTAAAATCAAAATGATAAATTTCTTTTCCTGTAATATTTTTTGCATAGTATAATATAGAATCAGTGTAAATACCATATTTTTTATCTTTAAATTGAGATCCCTTAGGATTATTAGTCCTTTTCCAAATGATATGATTTAAAAAATTATTTTCACCGAAGATTTTATCAAGAATATATACTCTTATATAAGCATCAGCATGCCAATCGCAATGCAAATAAATACTTCCGGTAGGTTTCAAAAGCGTGTGCATTTCTGAAACTCTTTCTTTTAGCCAAGAAATATAATGGTCAATGCCACCACTCCAGCGGTCTTCAAAGGAGCGGACTTCGCCTTTGTCGCCCCAGATTACTTCATAATTTCTATTTGAAAAGAAAGGCGGGTCGAGATAGATTAAATCAATGGATTCGGAGTCCATTTTTCTCATAACTTCTAAGCAATCGCCTAAGATTAATTGATTCATATAAGGTTAGTTTTTATTTCTACAAAAATAAGGAAAAATAATAAATTACTTATTTAATTAGCCGATTGAGGATTTATTTGAATATATCACATTTACTTTTTTAGTCCACTGGATATTTCATCTGCTTTAACCATCTTCGTACTTGGGCGGCGGTCTTGGTGTTTGGTGGAGATAATCTTAAGAATTGTCCAAAGTCACGGGCAGCTGCATCCATCTTTTTATCTTCTTTAAAGCCTATTGCACGGTTTAAAAAACCAATAAAGCTATCAGGTTTAAGTTCGATAGCCAATGTAAAATCTTCCTGAGCACGAGCAAAATATCGAATTTTCATAAAGGCATTTCCACGGCTAATATATCCATTGAAAAACTTATTATTAATACTAATTGCCTTCGAAAATTCTTTAATTGCATCTTGGTACTTCTCCTTTGATAGATATACATTTCCTTTTCCAAAAAAGGCAAGATACATTTCAGGATCTAAATATAAAGCATTGTCATAATCAGATAATGCTTCAGTGTGATTTTTCATATAAAAGAAAGCATTAGCACGATTGAAATATAATTGTGCTGAATTTGGATTTAGCCCCAAAGCATTCGAATAATCTTCGGCTGCTTTTAAATATTCTTTCATCGAAAAGTGAGATACACCCATATTATTATATGCATCAAAGCTATTGGGATCTAATTCAATAATCTTATTGAAATCTTTAAGAGCACTTTTGTACTCTTTCATCCTGATGTAAATCATTCCACGATAATTATATGCAGATATTGTTTTTGGATTTTTATCTAAAATTGAAGTAAATCCATCAATTGCTGGTTTATATTGCTTTAAATTTGTTAAAGTTATAGAACGGGATAGTAACGCATTCTCGTTATCTGGCTCATAATGCAAGGCTCGATTATAATTATCCAAAGCTTGTTGTAAGTCTTTTTTTGCAAAATAAACATTCGCTTTTTGGAAATAAGCAAGTCCATACGAAGCATTAAGCTCTAATGTTTTATTAAAATCAAATAATGCTGAGTCGTAATCCTTAAAGTGAAGGAAACACATTCCTCTTTTATAGTATGCAAAACTTAGATTCGGATTAAGTTCAATAGCACGTGATAAATCTTTAAAAGCATTTTCGATTTGGCGAATATCCAAAAACACCGAACCTCTCTTGAAAAAAGCAAATGAAAAATCGCTATTCAAAACAATCGCATTATTAAAATCCGTTACTGCTTTGGAGAAATCTTTTAACTGAGCATACACTGAACCTCTTTTAAAAAAGGCAGTTGATGACCTGTTGTTAAAATCCATCGCTCTACCATAATATTCGAGTGCCTTATCAAATTCATCTCGTTTAAGGCTCTCATCACCTTTATCAATCCATAATTCTGCTTCTTTTATATTGCTTAGTGCCATATTCTCTTTAATTATCTTGTAGTTTGTTCATAAATTATGATTATTTCAAATTAGCAATTTTTTTCAATATTTCAATACTAATTTTACTTTTACTTGATTTCTCTATGTGACTTTCATTGAAACTTTTATCCAACAAAACAACTTCGTTTAAATCACTTCCAAATACCTGATTATTATCGTCATAAATGTTTGTAATGATTAAATCTAAGTTCTTTTTCTTCAATTTTAACTTTGCATTATCAATTGCATTTTCTGTTTCTAATGCAAAACCAATTAAGATTTGATTTTCGTTTTTCTTAGATCCTAAGCTTCCTAAGATATCAACAGTTGGCACTAAGTCTAATTGCAAATTATTCTCGCTATGCTTATGCTTTTGCGGAAATGGATTAGCCAATTTGTAATCAGCAACCGCCGCTGCCATAATTATTATGTCATAATCTTCGTAGTTGGATTGCACTGCTTGGTTTAATTCATCAGCCGATTCAATTTCGATAAACTTAACCTTATCGGGAGGGTTCAGATTCACTTTTCCACTTACTAAAAGCACTTCTTTAGCATACTTCTTAGCAACTTCAGCAATTGCATAACCCATTTTCCCACTTGAAAAATTGCTAATATACCGTACTGGATCAATTCTTTCGATAGTTGGTCCAGCGGTTATCAGTACTTTTTTATCTTTGAAATACTTGCTTAATTCATTATCAATCAATGAATTCTTCATTTGTTCTAATTCCAACTCTGCTTGGAACTTGCCTTTTTCTACAGCTTGGTCAAGTGGTTCTAATGGAGAGTTGATTAATTGATTTAATCTTTCATTTTGGTTGATATTAACCGAGTGAATATCTATCCCATTTGCTAAGACTTGTGCAATGTGATTAGTTATCACATTCACATCAGGCAACCTTCCTGGACCAGTTAGCCCACTTGCCAATTCACCAGAATCTGGAGGTAAAATCGAAAAGCCAAAGCTCTGCAAGGTTTGAATATTATTTTGTGTTGCTGGGAATTCAAACATAGTTGTATCCATAGCTGGAGCAATGACAATTGGAATATTCTTAGGTATTGCCATAAATACGGCAATTAATGCATTATCTGCTATTCCATTTGCAAATTTGCCTAATGTTGTTGCCGAGCAAGGTGCAATTATTGCCAAATCACACCAATGAGCCAGATGTATATGCCAAGCACCTTCATTTTGTCCTGATAAGTCGAACATATCTGATACAACATTATTTTTGCTAACACTTGCCAAAGTGATTGGCGTAACAAAATGTTGAGCAGATGGAGTAATAACAACTTTTACTTCGGCTCCCATTTTAATTAATTCACGAACAAGCAATGGAGATTTATAAGCAGCAATAGAGCCTGTAATGCCAAGCAAAATTTTCTTATTTTTAAGATTATTCTGTAGATTAATATTCATAATTCAAAGTTTGCAATTTCCGAAAAATTAAAATTATTATTTTTTTATAAATTATTAGGTTTTATGTGGAATTATTATGTCCGATTTGGCATTATTATTCGATTAATCAGTGATAGAAGTAATTTTATCAGAATCATTACTTGTTAAGATAATTTTATCTTCTGATTCAAAAATATAATTAGCATTGGGTTGAATCTGTGTATTGTCGGATTTTTTTATAGAAATTATTTCGATATGATAATTATTTCTAATGCCTAATTCCTTGATCGATTTCCCCAAAAACGCTTGTGGTGCATTAATTTCCGCTAAAAATAAATCATTAGTTAAATGGATTATCTTATTACTTTCGTGCTGGGCGATTGTGTAGGCAATATTCGATGATAAATTTTCTTTTTCCAATTCTTCTTGATAAATTGAATCAATATCTTTCCTAAAAATTACTCCGCAAAATCTATCATTCATATCGATAACAGGCAAGCAATCGTTTTGAACTTTATTGATTGTTTCCCAAGCAATCTGCAATGATGTATTCCCATTCAAAATGGGTAAGTCTTTAATTGCAATATCGCCCGCAATCAGAACATTCTTGACAATTTCACGATCATAGAGAATATCTTTCATCAAATTAATATCAATCAAACCATAAAATTGATTATTCATATCCAGAACAGCCAAAATTGAATTACGGTCAGTTAGAAGTTTATCAACAATATTCACAAAATTTTCATTTTCATAAATGATTGTTACTTTCTTTGTAATCACATCACTAACAGCATATTTATTCAATACATTCTGTTCATTTCGGTATTTTAATAGCAAATCACCTTCTGAAATTGGTAAAGTATAAATTGACTCTTTTATCATTGCCTTAGTAATTGCTACACTAATAATTGATGTAATCATTGTTGGCAGCACAAAATCCTGATTCTTAGTTAGCTCGAAAACCATTATAATTGAAGTGAAAGGTGCGTGCATTGTGCCAGCAAGCAAGCCCGCAATTCCAACAATAGCAAATGCTTCGGGTACGGGAGCAATACTCGGCATAAGATAATTAAACACATAGCCCAAGAAAGCACCCATCGCTGCTCCAACAACAATCGCTGGAGCAAATACTCCGCCAGTTCCACCACTCGAAAGAGTTATTCCCGTTACAAAAATCTTAACAAATACTATTATTCCACCAATATACCACAAAATATGATTATCCAAAGATAATTCAATCGTATCGTAACCTGTACCCATTATATTTGGCAAGTAAATACCAATCAAACCAATTGCAAGCCCACTTAATATTGACGAATAATAGGATTTTGTAAATTTCCTTTTTTCATAAAATTTTTCAATTCGAGTGATGAAATTTATGAATAGATATGAGACTAATCCAGAAGCAACACCAAGAATGATAAATAAAACAATATCAAACGCACTTGTTAATTGATAATTTATTGCTTGGAATTCGGCTAAATCTCCCACCAAAGAATGCGATACAAAAGTAGCCATCACAGTTGCCATCACAATTGCCGAAAATTGCTGAAATTTAAATTCCATCAGTATAATTTCCACAGCAAAAAGTGCTCCTGCAATGGGTGCATTAAAAGCGGCGGCTACTCCTGCTCCTGCTCCTGCTCCCACCAAAGTTCGCATCCGTGTTGTATTTACTTTGAATAATTGGCTAATTCCCGAGCCAATTCCTGCTCCCAAATGCACTGCTGGACCTTCGGGACCAACCGACCCACCTGTTCCGATAGTTATAGCAGAAGTGAAAGCCTTGATAAATGAAGCTATTGGATTCATCACTCCACGCCGCGAAATGATTGTTTCAATCACATTTGCCACCCCGTGAGTTTTCTGCTCCTTAAAATACAATTCATTGATAAATTTACTTAATACAATGCCAATAGCTGGTAAAGTTAGGACTAAATACCATGGAGAATTTGATATTTCAGAAAGTACATTATTGCCTTCGCCCGGAAAGAATAATCCAGAAAAATACTTAATCAATTCTTTGAGTCCAACTTCGGCAAAGCCAGTGATAATGCCAATAATAATTGCAAGCGTAAATACTAACAAATACTCTGAATGATAATATTTTTCAATAATTTGTTTATTAAAAATGTACTTTGATAATTTATCAGATGTCCTGCGTATATAAATTTCCCAATTCATTCAGCACTCCATCAGAATATTTTGCAAACTAAGATTGAGTTCTCCTAATGATTGAAAATGAAAATTAGGTGAAATTTCGTAAATATATTTTGAAATTTGAATTGAACGAATTTCCGCATTTTTTGCAGCAAGAATATCGCTATACGAATCGCCAATCATTATTGCATTGCCTGACGAGATGGAATATTTCTGCAATATTTCTGTAATCATACCCGGATTAGGTTTGCGGCGATAATTATTCTCTTTAGCCAAATTTGGAGCAAAAGAAATTTCATCAAATGTAAAATTAGTTCTCTCGGCAAGTTTATTTTGCATAAAAGTATGGATTTCCTGTAAATCTGTTTCGGTATATAGTCCTTTGCCAATCCCTTGTTGATTTGTAATCAAAAAGGCAAGGAAACCCATACTTTTCACTATTATAAATGTTTCAAAAAAATCTTCATTAAAGATGAACTCATCAATATTCTTAACATAGTCGTTTTCTAATTTCAAATTAACTATGCCATCTCTATCAAAGAAAACTGCTTTATTTCCCATTTTGCATTAATTTGATGATTAGATTATCCAAATCATTAAACACTCTTTCCCAAGAATGCTTACCCAATATTAGATTGCGACCATTTTCGGAAATTGTTTTTGCATTTGCATCATCTGAGAGTAATTCTATTGAGTGAGTGATTATATCACTATCCGAGTCGCCTATCATCAGATGTTTTTTGTGTTCACCATTAATTCCTTGATTGCCTGATTTGGTTGTAACCACAGGGCAACCAGCACTTAATGCTTCCAGCAACTTATTCTGAATTCCTGATGCACCTAAATGCGGATGTAAGAACAACCGAGCTTGTTGCAAATATGGAGCAATATCAAGTACATTTTCGTGAAGAGTTAGGAACTTTTCTTTGTGTAATTTTTTGATATAATCAGGAGCTTTTGCCCCGACAAAAACTAATGGTAAATTTGGAAATTTCTTTCTGATACCTGGATAAATCTTTTGAATAATCCTTTCCATCATCAATTTATTTGCCCATAAATCCAATTTACCAGTAAATAAAATAATATTTCGCTTTTCGAATTCACCAGGGACAAAATGGTTAATGTCTGTTCCATTTGTTAGTAAGTAATAACTATCGAGAGGTTTGATTGAGTTCAGAAAATTTATATCTTCGTTAGTAACGAAAGTGTTCATATCAAAGTACTCCATCATTTTTGGCTCATAAGATTTCAAAGCCAAATGGTCGTAAATCCTAATTGCTTTTTGCAATATGTGTTTACTTTCTAAATATGAACGATTTTGGTATAACATTCTGCAATCTTCAGCAATTAGCACTTTTTTGATAGTGTGGTTCTTAAGATACTCTGCAGTTCTCATAAAAAAAGCGAAACTAATATCAAATTTCCTGTTTTTAATCAATTCGTCTACTTGCTTTTGAAAATTTGAATGCAAGTAGTATAGAATTTCGAGTGGTTTGAATTGGTAGGATCTGAACAAACAAGAAAGACCTGATTTAATTCCATTTAATGGGAGAACAATCGTTTCGATACCTAAAGTTTCCATTTGAGACAAATATGGAGCGAAATCTTGTTTTCCCTGATAAAAAGTTACTAAGGTTACTTTGTGTTTCTTGGCAAGATGCAAAAGCAAATGGTAAGATTTGATTCTATCTCCGCCTATTAACGGATACGGGAAGCGTGGGGTTAAAAATAAAATATTCAAAGCATTACTTCTGTTAATGGATTAAACAAATTAATTAAATAAATTAATCGGGAATTATAAGTTATCGCTAAGTCTCTCCTTTTATTGATATTTATATTAAATTGACAATTTCTTGTTTGTAATCATTGATTATTTTTTCCCATTCTATAACGAACCAAGGTGTATAAAATTTTGGAGAACGTGTAATTTCTTCTAATATTTTATCATAAGGAATAAACATCATATCTTTTATTTCGGTTGGATTGGGATTAAATGGTCCATTGTAATGACCTATATAAACAGAACAAAGTTCGTTTTCCGAGCCAATATTTTTGAATTTTGCTTGATATTGGAACTTAAATAGATATTTCAAATCAGTTGAAATTCCCATCTCGTCTTTCAATCTACGCTGAATAGCAAATTCCATACTTTCACCTTTGCGTGGATGGCTGCATACTGTATTTGACCAAAAATCACCCCAAAGCAATTTTGTATCATTTCTTTTCTGTAGTAGCAAATCTAAATTGTCATTGAAGATGAAGATGGAAAAGGCACGGTGCAGTATACCACTGCCTTCGTGACATTTGTTTTTGTGTTCGTAGCCAATTTCATTGTCGTTTTCGTCAACCATAATCAGCATTTCATCATCAAAAGATACAATATTGCTATTTATATTTTCCATATTTTTTTTCTTTTATTAAAATTCTAACTTAATATATTGAATTCAATTACATACACAAAAACTATTTTTCATTTTCATTCCAAAGAAAGCGGAAACTAACATATTCACTAATTTATATATTTCACAATTGTATATAAACAAATTTAACAATATTTTTTGAAATGATAGTCGTCTAAATCAATAAATTCTTCATTGTCATTTTTGGATTGGTTGAGCATTTCAATATCTTCGATCATTTCTATTACTTCACGATAAATATCGCTTTCTAATAATGCTTCCCATGTTTGCCTTGAAAAAATGACTTGACCTTGTGTTATAATCATTTAAATTCCAAATATTATACAAATTGATTTGACGAAAGATAAATCAAAATAATTGCTATGTAATTGATTTTAATGATATACTAAAACCATAACTTGAGGCTCTTTCAAAATCAAATAAAAGTGCATAATTTTCATTCAATCACAAAAGATAATACACAGTAGACGTTTTGTCTTGTATAGACCTTTTGATGTCGTTGCGAGTTCTAACTTGTTGGAACGAAGCAACCTCTTGCTTTTTAGATTGCTTAGAGGCTGTCTAATAAGTTCAAAATATTTCAAATTATCTTATTGGCAACATTCCGCTGGTGGTGTGGAGCATTTGTACGATATAGGCGAAGGCATCTACTTGGTCGTCGTGCTTGGACTTAGGGAAATTTAATAATTCACGCTCAAATTCATTTGTGAAGTGGGCATTTCTTGGAAAATATATTTTCCCAGATTCTTGGATAGATGCAATCGCCAATGCTCGCGAAATTTTATCTTTATCAGGACGAAGCGATTTTATAGGCAAGCCTGCTTGGAGCAATCTTTGAATTAGCGATTTTTGATATTGCACATTCTCTATTCCAATCATTACTGGGCGATGTTTATCATATATACTTTTCAGTAAATTGAAATGATGCGTAGTTTCGAATCGCTCTCGGATTATATCCAAAATCATTATATCATTATCAAAATTTTTAGCAAAAACAAGCACAACAGTATAATCTGCTGTTTCGCTTGTGGAAATTGCCAAGTCGCAAGTTGCCATTATTGTCAAGTCATCTTTTTGAATTAATCTTCGATTTATGTTATCGTTCAGAACATAATAATTCTCCTTCTCGTCATAATAACGGAAGTTCTGACGGCGGAATATCGAAGTTCCTTGCGGAATTGGTTGCTGTTGATAAAGAGCGGAAAACCAATAATTCCCGATAGTTTGTTGCCTTTCCTTGAGCAAATCTAAACCGAAACGTTCTGCCCAAAGCGGTTCGCCAACTGTTCTGCCAATTGGATCATTATCCATAGCAATAGCAGGAAGAACAATCTGCTCCCAATTTTGCAAAATCTCAGAAGGAAATTGACTGAATATTCGACCAACTAAGTCGTCTTCGTGCCAACGAGTCATTACAATTATCGTATTCCCACCGGGCTCTAATCGAGTGAGTGCAGTTGCCAGAAACCAGTCCCAAACCTTATCACGAATCACGCTTGAATTTGCCTCTTCGTCATTCTTAATTGGGTCGTCAATCAGTAGAATATCGCCACCTTTACCCGTCAAAGCACCACCAGCACCAGTTGCAATCAAACCCCCGCGATGATTTAATATTGAGAATGACGAGGCTTTACGATGATTTTTGTTCAGTTCAATCCCCAATTCTATTGGATATTCAATTATCATATCGCGTATTCTACGACTCCAAGATTCAGCAACCGATGCTTGATAGGAAGTGATAATTATTCGCTTATCTGGATAATTTGCTAAATACCAGAGTGGAAAATATACCGAGATAAACTCGCTTTTACCGTGGCGTGGTGGCATATTCACAATCAAGTTTTTGCTTGGGGTGCTTATTGTTGTAAGCAATTTCGATTCAATAAACTCTAAATGCTTGGCATTTTTCCAGAAGTTATGGCTAATTGTTTCAGCTAATTTGCTTGGTGTATTTTTGTTAATTGTAAATTGTTCAATTTCATTTGGCATTTAGTTTCGATTATTCAATTTTTCTATTTAACTTTTTTTATCTAACAAAATTAAAGCAAAACCAATCAAATAAAAAGTAATCCATTTTGAAACGAAATTACCAACTATATCGTATTGACAATATATCAAATTTGAGAATTTGAAAATTAGAACCTCCCCCTAACCCCCTCTGTGAGGGGGAATAAAAATAAAATCCCCCTCTGTGAGGGGGAATAAAAGGGGGAGGA